>NZ_JADYVV010000028.1:0-104645 GCF_020194035.1 Bradyrhizobium sp. BRP56 | reverse complement strand
CCATCGGCAGGATGCGCCGCTTTATTCCCCGCAAGACGGATCTCGTAACCCTCTCGACCGCCAGATTCCGCCAGTTCATCGCCGCCTACAACAACACCCCGCGCAAATGCCTTGACTACCGCACGCCCGCCGAGTCCTTTGCTCAAGTGTTGCACTTCGAATGTGAATCCACCTCCCTGCTTTCGCAGGGACGACGTGCTGGAAGAGCCGCGGGCTCTAATCGACAGCCCGCGCCTCAATGCGGCCGCGACATCATTGCCACGACGGCGGAGCGGGTCTCGACGCCGAGCTTTTCGAAGATATGGATCAGATGCGTCTTCACCGTCGCTAGGCCGATGTTCAGGCACTCGCCGATCTCGCGGTTGGTTCGGCCGCAGCACAACAGCTCGACGACTTCCATCTCGCGCGAGGTCAGGCCAAAGCGCGCCGGCTCGTCGGCATTCGACGACAGGCGGCTGGTGAGGTTGAACTCGAGATAGTCGTGGATCTTCTCCGCAATGTGCATGCTGCCGTCGGGGATCGCGCAGCCCGGCGCCCACAGCACGCTCATTCCGGCGACGATGCGGTCGTTGCGGCGGAAGAAGAACTCGATCATGTCGGCGACGCCGCATTGGCCGGCGAAGGCGCGGTAGGTCGCCGCCTCCTGGGTCGCGCATTGGTCGAGCGCCGTGCTCAGCCGCGCAATCGGCCGGTTGCTCGCCGAGCGCGGATGTAACGGATCGAGCCGGTTCATGCCGGCAAGATACTGGTCGTGGAAACTCGGCGGCACGTTGCTGCTGAGCACGAAGCGGTTGAGGGTCAAATTGCCGTCGACCTCGTAGAACGCGGTCGCCGACCCCTCGAGAATGCCGCGCGCGAACTGAATGGCCTGCGTGGTTGCCGGATCCGGTCGGCCCAGAAGCGCGATCATGACCTACCTCCCGATGTTTCCCGATGGCGAACGTCTGCGCGTCGCGTAACCGTCACGCTGAGGCACGCGCGAGCCATAGTCAAGCAAATTGCGGGCCAAACGCAGGAAGCGCACATCCGGGAAAACGGTTACGCCGAAGTAACCCAACGGCCCCCTCCACCATCCGGTTGATTGCGAGCGACGCGAGCCATGCGGAACTTTCGCGCATCATCCGATGTCATTGCTGGATCAAGAATGAATTCGCGTCGCATCATGGCCGCCTTCCCGTCGGCGGCCGACGAACAGGTCACGCTCGCCAACTGGCGCCAACATCCCTTCAACGAGTGGGCATTCCGCAATGTCCGCGAATTGCTGCCCACCGCGAACATCGCGCGCGCTGCGGCGCCGGCGCCGCTGTCCTTTGCGCCGCGCTATCTCGACGACGTCAGCTTCGTCAACCCGCGCGGCGAGCCGATCGGCGTCGGCGAGGCGCTGCGCGCCAGCCACACCGACGGCATCGTCGTGTCGCATCGCGGACAGGTCGCGTTCGAATGGTATACTCATGGCCTGACGCCCGATACCCCGCACCTGATCTTCTCCGTCAGCAAGTCGGTCGCCGGAACGCTCGGCGGCATCCTCGCCGATCACGGCAAGCTCGATCCCGACGCGCCGGTCACGCGCTACATCCCGGAGATGGAGGGCTCGGTCTATGGCGGCGGCTGCAGGGTGCGGCATCTGCTCGACATGAGCGTCGGCATCCGCTTCGACGAGGATTACATGGCGCGCGACGGCGATGTCATGAGCTACCGGCGCTCGACCGGCTGGGAGCTGCCCGATCCGGCAGTTCCGCCGAGCAATCTGCGCGACTATCTGCGCACGCTGCGGCCGAACGGCGCACCGCATGGAGAGACCTTCCACTACGTCTCGACCAACACCGATGTGCTCGGCTGGGTCTATGAGCGCGCCTGCGGCCTGTCCTACGCAAAGATCCTCTCGCACTATCTGTGGCAGCCGATGGGCGCCGAGCACGATGCCTACATCACGGTCGATTCACGCGGCGCAGGCCGCGTCGCCGGCGGCATCTGCGCGACACTGCGCGATCTCGCCCGCTTCGGCGAGATGATGCGCAATCACGGCATCAGCAACGGACGACAGGTCGTCCCCGGCTGGTGGATCGACGACATCAGGCAGAACGGCAATGCCGAGGCCTGGTCGCGCGGCGACCTGACGAAAGTGTTTCCAAACGGCAATTACCGCAACAAGTGGTACACGCTCGACCGGCGCGAAACGCCGTTTGCCGCGGTCGGCATCCATGGCCAGTGGATCTACATCGATCCGGCCAATGAGACCGTGATCGCACGCGTCTCCTCGCAGCCGCTGCCGATGGATCTCGATCTCGATCACATGTGGATGCGCGGCTATCGCGCGCTCGCGGCCAGGCTTGCCGGCAAGAGCTGACCGATTGCGACAGGGGGACACCATGGGACCATCGATCAACCGCCGCCGTCTGCTGCAGATCAGCGCGGGAGCAAGCCTCGGCATTGCGATGCCGCGCATCGCGCGGGCCAGTTCGAAGACGATCACGGCCGTCATGCACGCGCCGCTGCGCGCCACCGACCCGATCATGACGACGGCGTGGACCGCGCGCAACCACGGCTACATGATCTATGACACGCTGTTCTCGACCAATTCGAAATTCGAAATCAAGCCGCAGATGGTCGAGGCCTGGGATGTCTCCACCGACAACTTGACCTACACCTTCCGCCTGCGGCCCGGCCTCAAATTCCATGACGGCAGCGCGGTGACGTCGGCCGATGTCATCCCTTCGCTGCAGCGCTGGGCCAGGCGCGACACGATGGGCCAAAAACTCTTCGAATTCGTTGCCGAGCTGAAGGCGGTCGACGAGCGCACCTTTCGCATGGCGCTGAAGGAGCCGTGCGGCTTCGTTCTGGCGGCGCTCGGGAAGCCGACCGCCAACGTGCCCTTCATCGTGCCGGCGCGGATCGCCGCGACGCCCGCCGACCAGGCCATATTAGATCATCTCGGCTCCGGACCGTTCCGCTTCGTGACGGCGGAATTCCAGCCCGGCGTCAAGGCCGCCTATGAGAAGAACCCGGACTACGTTTCCCGCGACGAGCCGTCCGACGGCACCGGCGGCGGCAAGGTGGTCAAGATCGGCCGCTACGAATGGATCAGCGTGCCGGATTTCCAGATCGCGACCAACGCGCTGATGAACGACGAGATCGACTATTTCGAGGTGCCGCCGCACGACCATCATCCGATGCTCGCGCGCGCAGCGAATGTCGAGCTGACCGATTACAACACGCTGGGCTTCTCCGGCATGTGCCGGATGAACTGGCTGGTGCCGCCGTTCGACCGGCCAGAGATCCGCCAGGCCGTGCTGCACGCGGTGAACCAGAAGGACTGGCTCGACACCCAGATCGGCAATCCCGATTACTACAAGATCACGCCGGCGATCTTCGTCGCCGGCACGCCGTTCGAAAGTGCGGTCGGATGGTCGACCAAGGCGGACACCGCGAAAGCCAGGGAGCTGCTCAAGCAGGGCGGCTACAAGGGCGAGCAGATCACGATCCTGCACGCGACCGACGCCCCGATCATCACCGCGCTCGGCACCGTCACCGCCGAGGCGCTGCGTTCGATCGGCATGAACGTCAACCTGCTCGCGATGGATTGGGGTTCGGTGGTGGCGCGGCGCGCCAAGCAGTCGATGCCGGCCGACGGCGGCTGGTCGCTCTACCATTCGACCTGGGCCAGCGCCGACCTCGTCAATCCGATCGGCAACGCCTGCGTCAACGGCAAGGGCAAGAACGGCGGCTTCTTCGGCTGGGTCGAGGACGCCGAGCTCGAGCGGCTGCGCGACAGCTTTGCCCGCACCGCGGCGCCGCCGGACCAGAAGGTGCTGGCCGACAAGATCCAGGCACGCGCCTACGAGGTGGTTACCCACGTCCCGACCGGGCAGTACAATCAACCGGCCGCGACGCGCAAGGCGCTGAAGGACATCGTGCGTGCGCCGGTGCCCCTGTTCTGGAACGTCGACAAGACCGGCTAACGGTGCCTATTCGATCGGCGGTCGCCGCGTGTGCCAATCCGTTACCGACTGGAACGCGGCGCCGGCGCGGACCAGCACGTCTTCGGACAGATGCGGGCCGACCAGTTGCATACTGAGCGGCATCTGGTCCGAGGCCATGCCCATCGGCAGCGTGATGGTCGGGCTGCCCGAGAAATCGAACACCGCCGTGAAGCGCAGAATGCTCAGGAGGACGTTGGGGTCGGCACCGTATTCGCTCATCTTGGTGAGCGTCGGGATCGGCACCGGCATCGTCGGGATCAGCAGCAGGTCCGTATCTTCGAACATGGCGGCGAGGCTGCCGCTGAACTTCTGCCGTTCATGATGGATGGCCGCGATGTCGACGCCGCTCGTCGCCCTGCCCTGCTCGATCAGCTGCGCGAGGTCGGGTCCGTATTCCGACTTCCGCGACGGGTAGGTGTCCAGATGCGCCTCTGCTGTCTCCACCGAGCACATCGCAATCCACTGGCTGACGAGCTTCTGATAAGGCGGGAAATGCACCTCGCGGATGTCGGCGCCGAGATCGGCGAGCGTGCGCTCGGCTTGCACCAGCGCAGCGACGACCTGCCGATCGATGCCCTCCTGGGTGTACCTGCGGTCAACACCGATCCTGAGGCCCCTGATGCCGTCGCCCGCTCCAGCCAGATAGTTCGGCACCGGAGCCCGCAAGGCGGTCGGGTCGTTGATATCAGCGCCCGCGATGACGCCGAGCATCGCCGCGGCATCCGCAGCGCTCCGGCACATCGGCCCGACGTGATCGAGCGAGTCGGCCAGCGGGAAGACGCCGTAGCGGCTGACCCGCCCCCAGGTCGGCTTGATCCCGGTCAATCCGCAGGTCGCCGACGGAAAGCGGATCGAGCCGCCGGTGTCGCTGCCGATCGAGCCGTAGCAGAGCCCCGCCGAGGTCGCGACGCCCGATCCGGTCGACGACGAGCCAACCCAGTAGTTCACATTCCACGGATTGAGCGGGGCCTGGATTGCAGGATGTTGGCTGGTATAGGCCCCCTCCGTCATCTTCAGCTTGCCGAGCGTCACCGCGCCGGCGACTTCGAGCCGGTCCACGATCGTGGCATTGAAGGACGGTACGAATTTGGCGTGAATCGTGGTGCCGCCCGCGGTCGGTGCAAACGAGGTGTAGCAGAGGTCCTTCAACCCGATCGGAACGCCATGCAGCGGGCCGCGCCAGACGCCCTTGGCGATCTCCGCATCGTACTGCTTGGCCTGGGCCATCGCTCGCTCCGCAAGGACCAGCGCATAGCCGTGAAACTGTCCGTCCAGCTTCGCAATCCGGCCCAGCATCGCCTCGGTGATCTCCGAGGGCTTCACCTCCTTGCGGCGAATGAGCTCCGAGATCTCGGTGATGGATTTGTAGTGCAATGAATCCGCTGACATCTGACGCCCTGCTGTTATCGGAATATGCCTGTCCGGACCGCCGCCGCGGGCGGCGATCTCGCGACTGTGCTGACGGCGCGCCCCGCCTAGAACTGGACGCCGCGCGTCAACGCGCCGTCCACCACGAGGTTGGTCCCCGTGATGAAGCTCGCCGCCTTGCTGGCCAGGAACACGGCGGCGTTCGCCATCTCTTGCGGCGTGCCCATGCGGCCGGTCGGGTTGAGCGCCAGTGCGGTCTTGTACAGTTCGGGATTGCCGTCCTTGATCATGTTCCAGACGCCACCTTCGAAGTAGGTGTTGCCCGGCGACACCGAATTGGCCCGGATGCCCTTGGCTGCGAGCTGGTAGGCGAGACCCTGCGTGTAGTGGATGATCGCCGCCTTGAACGTACCGTAGGGACCGCTGGCAAAATCGACCTCGCGCCCCGACACGCTCGAGATCGTGACGATCGCGGCCGCCGCACTCTTCTCCAGATACGGCATCGCCGCGTTGACGAGCCGCACCGTGCCCATCATGTCGGTGGAGAATTCCTTCTCCCAGCTCTCCTCGTCCTGCCCGATCGAGAGCGCGCTGACATTGGCGACTACGACATCGATGCCGCCGAGCTTGGACGCCATGTCGGCGACCCAGGCCTTCAGGGCCGGCCCGTTCGAGACGTCGACGGCACCACCGAACGCCGAAACGCCCTTGGCCTTGAGCGCTGTGACCGCAGCGTCGACGTCGCCCTGGTTGCGCGCACAGATGCCGACATGGGCGCCCTCGGCGGCGAACGTGTCGGCGATCGCCCTGCCGATGCCCTTGGTGCTGCCGGTAACGAGAACCTTTGCTCCCTTGAGTCCGAGATCCATGTCCATTCCCTCCATTATTATCAATTATGCAACGCACTGATCTTCACCGCATCGCGCGGTCGATCACAGTAACAGCTGCGCGCGAACGTTGTCCGCGTTGACCTCCTCACCGGCCAGCGATCGCGTGATCTTGCCCTTCTCCATGATGTAGCAGCGCTGCGCGATCTCCAGGATGGTGTCGAGGTTCTGCTCCACGAACACGATCGTGGTCCCGAGCTCCGCTCGGAACGATTTCAGCGCCTCGCAAATATGCTGCACGATCGACGGCTGGATGCCCTCCGACGGCTCGTCGAGGATCATCAGCGCCGGATTGCCGATCAGCGCGCGGCCGATCGCAAGCTGCTGCTGCTCGCCGCCCGACATGGTGCCCGCGATCTGGCGCCGGCGCTCCCTCAGGCGTGGAAAATACTCGTAGACGAGCTCGGGCAGCTTCTTGCCTTCGGGCCCGCCGATCAACTCGCCGACCTGCAAATTCTCCTCGACGCTCATTTGCGGAAACACGTCGCGACCCTGCGGGATGTAGCCGAAGCCGGCGCGCGCCCGCGCATCGGCCTCGAGCTGCGTGACATCCTGATCCATGAAGCTGATGGTGCCGCGCCAGGTCTGCAGCAGACCGATCAGGCACCGCATCAGGGTCGACTTGCCGACGCCGTTGCGGCCGATCACGCCGACGATCTCGCCGCGCGAAACCGACATGCTGACGCCTTGCAGGATCGGCGTCGCGCCGTAGCCCGCCCAAAGCCCCGACACCTCCAGAATGCGATCAGTGGGCATGAGTCTTACCCAGATAGATTTCCGCGACCTTCTCGTCTTCCAAAATCGCCTCCAAGCTGCCGCGCGCGAAGATCTTGCCAAGATGCAGAACGGTAACGCGCTGGGCGACCTGACGCACGAACGCCATGTCGTGCTCGACGACCAGGACGGTCATGCCCTCGGCATTGAACGACTTGATCAGCTCGCCGGTCTTGAAAGTCTCTTCCGGCGACATGCCGGCGGTCGGCTCGTCCAGCAGCAGCAGCTGCGGCTGCAGCGCCAGCGCCATCCCGATCTCCAGCCATTGCTGCTGGCCGTGCGACAGCGCACCGGCAAGCTTGCCGCTATCGTCAGCCAGATTGAGCAACGCGAGCAGCCGCTCCTCTTCAGCACGGCATTCCGCGCCCGAAATGCGTTCTTGCAGCGCGATCTGGATGTTCTGCCGCACCGGCAGCTCCTTGAACACGCTCGGCGCCTGCATCTTGATGCTCATGCCGCGCTGCACCCGCGCGTAGGGCCTCTCGGCGGTGATATCGATCGAGTCGAAGAAGATGCTGCCCGTGGTCGGCGGATAGAGCCCGACGATCAATTTGAACAGCGTGCTCTTCCCGGCCCCGTTGGGCCCGATCAGGCAGTGCACCTCGCCGGCATTGACCGTCAGGTCGACGTCGGAGACGGCAGTCAATCCACCGAAACGCTTGGAGACACCTTTCACATCGACCAGCGCCATGATTCAGGTCTCATCCGATTGCAGGCGGGCGGTATCGGCCAGCGCGGGGACTTCGTCGCGGCGCCGACGCCTGGTCCACCAATCGACGACGAGCTTGCCGATGCCGAGTACGAAGCCCTGCGGCGCCAGCATCACGGTGGCGAGCAGCAGCACGCCCATCAGCACCAGCGCCGCTTGCTGGCTGTAGACCGTGATGGTCTGAAAGCCGAACAGCAGCAGGAACGATCCGACCAAGGTCGCGGTCAGATCGTTGCGTCCGGAGAACGCCACCCACACGATCGGCATCGCCGCCGCCGGCAGGCCGATGCTGGATGGCGTGATAAACTGCCCCCACGACGTGTACAGTGCGCCGCTCAACCCTGCGAGGCCGCTGCCGATCACGAACGTCAAAAGCTGATACTTGCGGACGTCATAGCCGAGCATCTCGGCGCGCTGCGGATTTTCCCGCGTCGCCACGATCACGTTGCCTACGCTCGAGTTCACCAGCATGCGCAGCGCGATGTAGACGATCACGATCAGCGCGATCATGACGTAATAGAGCGCCGAGCCCTCGATGTCGAAGTCGCCGACCGTGAGCGGGTCCATTCCCTTCATGCCGTTGAAGCCGTTCAGCCGAGCCGGACCGATATGCCATTCGGGCCCCGCGGTCTGCCCGAGGAAGAAGGCAAGCACCAGCGTCGCCGACAACGTCACGATGCCGAAGAAAATCCCGCTGATGCCGCCCCAGATCATGAAGTAACCGAGGATCCCGGCCGCGATCATCGCGATGACCACGGAGAGAACCAGCGCGGCGATCGTGGTCGTTCCCCCGCCCATATTGATGGCGAGCACGCCATAGCCGTAGCCGGCGATGCCAAAGAAGAAGGTCTGGCCGAACGACAGCATGCCGCCGTATCCCCACATCAGGCAGAGACCGAGCGCCATGAATATCCAGATCAGGAAGTAGGCGAAATTGCCGACGTCATAGGAATCGGCGAACAGCGGATAGATCAGCGCCCCCGCCAGCACGGCGAGGAAACAGGACCAGAAGATCTTCCCGCGTCCGAGCGTCTGCGGGCCCTCGAGCAGCTTCAACATCAGAAATTCCCGTCTAGCGCCCACGACGAACCAGCACGCTGGATAGTCCCTCAGGCAGCACACGTATGATCAGGATGACAGCAAACAGCATGCCGATCTGCCCGATGATCTGCCCGTAGCTGGCATTCAATGCCATTCGGATCATCGCCAGGAACACCGCGGCCGGCGCAGTTCCAAGCAGGACATTGGCGCCGCCGATCACCACGGTGACGAAGCTCTCGACCACAAAGGTCGCGCCCATGGTCGGGATCAGCGTCATGGTCGGTGCGTAGAGCGCGCCGCAGAGCCCCGCGAGCGCGGTGCCGATGCCGAAGCTGATGGAATAAATCCGCCCCGTGCGCGCGCCGAGCGCCTTGGCCATCGCCGCATTCTGCATCGTGGCGCGCGCGATCACGCCGAAGCGCGTTTTCATGAAGATGATGTAGAGGCCCGCCAGGACCGCTACCGCACAGGCAAACAGCACCAGCCGGTAGGTCGAAAACGTGTAGCCCCCAATCGCGAAGCTTCCTTCCGGCGTGCCAATACCCCGCACCGCGGAGCCGACGATCAGCAGCATCGACTGCGTCACGATCAGACTGAGGCCCCAGGTCGCGAGCAGCGAGTCGAGCGGTCGCTTGTAGAAGCGCCGCACGACGAGGTACTCGACGATCATGCCGATGATCCCCGCCGTCAGCGCGGCCAGGATCTGCGCGATCGGAAGCGGGACGCCGAGATTCACGAGCCCTACGGTGACGTAGGCACCGCACATAATGAACTCGCCATGCGCCATGTTGATGACGCCCATCATGCCGAACACGATGGCCAGGCCCGCCGCCGACAGGATCAGGAACGCGAAGACATCGGCGAACTGATAGAATACCGAGAAGAGTTCAGCCGACATTCCGGTCTCCCTGATCGCGGCGCCGCATCATTGCGGCGCCGGCTTGCTTCAAAGCCGCGATGCAAACACGAGCAAGATTCGTGCCTGCGCGCATCACGACTTGCTGGGAAGATGACTCGGCGTGTACTGATCCTTGTCGTTCTTCTTGGTGAGGTCGCAGCCGATCTCGCCGAGCCAGTATGGCTGGATCGTCCCGTAGTCCTTCTCCACCGTCACCTCATGCTTGGGCCCGACCGAGATCAGGCGCATGCGGTGCGACGTATGCTGGCTCTTCGGGTCGATGCAGACCTTGCCCTCGGGAGCCTCGATGCAGGCATCACCCGTTGCGATCACCTTTCGCATGTCCTCGAGCTTGGTCGACTTCGCCTTCTCGACCAGCGCCTTGTACATGTAGAGCGCGTTATAGGCGTTGTAGCCCATGTCGTTGATGTAAAGCTCGTCGGGGAATTTTGCGTGCCAGCGCTTCTTGAAGTCATTGGCTTCGGGGGTATCGATCTCCTCGAACCAGTTCGCGGTCGCATGCATGTTGTTGAGCGCCGGCGGCTTGAACCGCTTGTGCTCGAAGCCGAGCATGATCTTGATCGAAGAGCCCATCGGCAGGTTGAGGTTGGCCGCGGCCGCCTGCTCGAAGAACGAGTCCTGGGCGGCGCCGACATTGATCGTCAACAACCAGTCCGGCTTCGCCTTCTGGATGTTCTGGATCGTCTGCGCGAACTGCGACACGCCGAGCGGGATGAATTCCTCGCCCACGACCTCGCCGCCGAGGTCCTTCATGATCTTGCGGTTCCACTCCGCGGAGATCTGGCCGAAATTGTAGTCGGCTGCGATGACATAGACCTTCTTGCCGAACTTCTGGACCATCCAGGGGATCAGGGTCGAGAACTGCTGCTCCGGCACCGCGCCCATGCTGATCATGCTGGCGTCGCAGACACCGCCTTCATACTGGTTCGTATAGAAGTACGGCGTGGTGGTGCGATCGACGATCGGGCGCAGCGCCTCGCGCGATGCAGAGGTGATGCCGCCGATCAGCACGTCGACCTTGTCGCGATTGAGCAACCGGCGGCCGAACTCCTGATAGCGGGCATTGTCACCCTGGGGATCAAGGTGAATCAACTCGATCTGCCGGCCGAGAATGCCGCCGCTCTTGTTGATCTCCTCGACCGCCAGCTGCGAGCCGTGCAGCTTCGGCATGCCCATGAAGGCGAGGTCGCCGGAGACGTCCTCCAGCAAGCCGACCTTCAGCGGCGGCTCCGCCGCCTGGGCGGCACCTATTGCCGCGGTCCCGAGCATTGCACCAAGCAAAGCCATTCCGACTATACGCCCCGAATACATCGCGATGTCCTCTGTCGTTGAAGGATGTTTGAAGTCACGCCTTGAGGTAATTCTTCAGGATCGACGCTCCCATCGTGTATTTGGGATCGACCATGTTGCCGAGCCGCATGCGGCCGGCCTGGCTGAGCAGCATGTAGGCGTCGATTTCGTCGAAGCCGTAATCGGC
The DNA here is from genome assembly GCF_020194035.1 of Bradyrhizobium sp. BRP56. Lineage (NCBI taxonomy): Bacteria > Pseudomonadati > Pseudomonadota > Alphaproteobacteria > Hyphomicrobiales > Nitrobacteraceae > Bradyrhizobium > Bradyrhizobium sp. BRP56. The sequence goes on along the minus strand of NZ_JADYVV010000028.1, from coordinate 93,490 downwards.
GCTCATCCAGCGCACGAGCTCGCGATAGGCGATGCGCGCAGCGTCCTCGAGCGGGCGGGCGCTGCCGATCGTCATGATGAAGTCGCGCGTCTCCAGCCGCGGCCAGGCGAAGCTCCAGTTTTTGATCAGATCGATCTGCAAAGTGACAGTCGCGCGCTGCTCGAGCGCGACGCCCGAGAGCTCGCCGTCGCCTTGCGTGGCGTGGCAGTCGCCGACATAGAGCAGCCCGCCTTCGGCATGCACCGGCAGATAGATAATCGCGCCCGGTGCGACGTCGGGCAGGTCCATGTTGCCGCCGTGATAATCGGGCTGCAGCGAGGAGATCGCCTCGATCTCGGGCGAGACGCCGATCGTGCCGATAAACGGCTCATAGGGCAGCGTGATCTTGTCGCTCCAGCGCACGCCGTCGCGGTCGACATGCAACTTCTTGACGCGTTCCGGCAGCGGTGGATTGAGCAGCGCCGTGGATGCGGTCCCGACCAGGCCGCCGAATTCCGGAATGATGCAGGTCGTTCCGGCCGGCTGCGCGCCGCGGGTCTCGACGTCACGGATATAGACGGCGAGGCAATCGCCCTTCCTGGCGCCCTTGACCGCGATCGGCCCGCATTGCGGGTTCAGATAGGGGAAGTTCAGCTTCGCCGTAGGGCTGTCGCTTTCGCTGGTGAGCACGCCGCCGAAGGCGTCTTCGGTTTCGACAACGACGACCCCGCCCGGGTCGATCGACAGGGTCGGCTTGGCATAGGGCCCATAGACGTAATGGAAGCCGCCCTGCTGCTCGATCGTCAGGCTATGGGTCGTACCGGTCGCGCCCTTGGCAAGGGCGCGCTTGGCCATGATGGAACTCTTCAACCAGTCTTCGGTCATGCGAACGGCTCCTCAATTCAGATCGCGGGATGGCGCTTGTGCCAGTCGGTGACGCGCTGGAAGGCATCGCCCGCGCGAACGAGGCTTGCTTCGTCGAAGTGACGGCCGACGAACTGGAAGGCGATCGGCCCGCCGTTCGGCGCGAAGCCACCGGGAAGCGTCACGGTCGGGCTGCCGGTCATGTCGAACGGACAGGTGAAGCGCAGCAGTCCGGTAATCAGCGACGGGTCCTCACCCAGCGCCGCCATCTTGGCCAATGTCGGCGCAGCGAGCGCCTGGGCCGGAACGGCGATCAGATCGACCGTCTCGAACAACAGCCGCACCGCGCCGCGGAACGCTTCGCGCCGCAGCACGATCTTCTGATAGTTCATGCCGGATTGCGCCCGGCCGAGATCGAGCAGGCCGGCGAGCGCCGGACCATATTCGTCCTTGCGGGCCGGATAGGTCTGTTCATGCGCGACGGCCACTTCGATGCCGCACAGCGGGAACCAATCCTCGATCACAGCCTTGGGATCGGGGAATGTGATGTCCTTGATCTTCGCGCCCAGATCGGCAGCAACGCGTAGCCCTTCGCTGAGCACCTTGCCGGCAGCCTCGTCGGTTCCTTCGCTGGTCCAGCGCCGATCGACCCCGATCGTCACGCCGCGCAAATCGCCGGACAGGCCGGCGAGATAGTTCGGCACGGGCAGCGGCACGGAGGTCGTGTCCTTGGGATCCTGGCCGGCAATCACGGTGAGGATCGCGCCACAATCGGCCGCGCTGCGCGCCATCGGCCCGATGTGATCGAGCGTTGCTGCGAGTTCGAACGCGCCATAACGGCTCACGCGTCCCCAGGTCGGCTTCAGCCCGGTGATGCCGTTGGCGGCCGATGGAAAACGGATCGAGCCGCCGGTATCGGTGCCAAGCGAGCCGAAGCAAAGCCCCGCGGCGGTGGCGACGCCGGAACCGCTCGACGATGCGCCCGACCACAAATCCGCATTCCACGGATTCTTCGGCGGATCGATCTTCGGGTGGTAGTCGGCATAGGCGCCCTCGGTCTGCTGCAGCTTGCCGAGAATGACAGCGCCGGCATCCTTCAACCGCGCGACGACCGTGGCATCCTCGCTCGGCCGGAAGTCCCGGTGAATGGTCATGCCATGCGCGGCCGGCGCGCCCTTGGCCCAGCACAAATCCTTGACGGCGATCGGCACGCCGTGGAGCGGTCCCTTGATCTTGCCGGACGCGATGTCCTTCTCGGCCGCCGCGGCTTCGGCCAGCGCCGCCTCGCCCATCACATAGGCGTAGCTCTTGAGCTTGCCGTCGAGCTGCTCGATCCGCCCGAGCATCGCCTTGGTCACCTCGACCGGCGAGAGCTTTTTGGCCTGGATTTGCTGCCCGATCTCAATGAGCCCGAGATAGTGAAGATCCGTCGTCGGCATCGTTTCTCATCCCCGCACTTGACATGACGCAAGCGCAGGCACTGCCCATCACCGCGCATGCGCCTCCGGCTTGGCGGCACGGACGTGTCGCCAATTTGTTTAGCGGCAAAAGCAAAAAGCCACCCGCCCCTCCGAAACGAAGGTGACGAATGGCCCAAATGCCGCGGCTATGAACTATCGCATGGGTCCGAAATCGAACGGAGCACTCTGCGCGGCGATCGGGACGTCATCGGCCAAATCGACGCACGCAAGGTTCGACAGGAAGCCCTGTAGGAGAAAATTCTAAGGAGGTGTGCAGCGCGTTGTCAACGAGGCTGGCTGCACAAATTTCGCGAGGTGCATGCGCAGCAAATCGGCATGACCTCTTGCACCGACCTCTGCGAAGATGATTTCCTTGATGCGTTGCGCCGCCGAAAGTACTCAATGACCAAGCCCTCCATTCCAGTTGGCATCATCTGCTCGCAGCACGGCCCCTATCAGGCCATGGGACGCGAGATCCTGAAGAGCGCCATGATGGCGGTCGACGAAATCAACAATCAGGACGAGTTCGACTTCGCGATATCTGCGCATGTCCGCGATCCCCGCGGAATCATTTCGGAGTACCACACGGTCTGCGACGACCTCATTCGCAACGTCGGCGTTGAGCACATTATCGGCTGCTACACCTCAGCCTCGCGCAAGCAGGTGCTGCCGATCGTCGAGCGTACCGACCGCCTGCTCTGGTATCCGGCGCGCTACGAGGGGTTCGAATGCTCCGACAACGTCATCTATGTCGGCGCCTCACCCAATCACAACGTGTTGCCGCTGGTGCGTTACGTGCTCGATAATCTGTCGCGCGAGATCTTCTGTGTCGGCTCAAACTATGTCTGGACCTGGGAAACCAATCGCGTCACCCGCGAGCTGGTGACGGCGGCCAAAGGACGCATTCTCGCCGAACGCCTGCTCGAACTCGGTGAGAGCGCGGTCACGCACATTGTGGACGAGATCGTGCGCCGGCGGCCGCCGGTCGTCTTCAACACCTTGGTCGGCAGTTCGAGTTATGACTTCATCCGCGCCTTTCATGCGGCGACCGCCGCGGCCGGCCTCGACATCCCGATGCTGAGCTGCAGCCTGTGCGAGCCCGAGCTCAAGATCGCGGGTCCCGCGTCGGCCGGATGCATCACCTCGTCGGCCTATTTCGAGAGCATTCGCCTGCCCGAGAACCGGGCCTTCGTGGCGCGCTGGAAGGCGCGCTACGGCGAGCACAGCAGCCCGTCCGTCGACGGGCAATCCGCCTATGTCGCGGTCTATCTGCTGGCCCGCGCGCTGCAGCGTGCCGGCACATCCGATATCGGCGAGGTGCGGCGCGCCGCGGCCGGCCATCGCTACAATTCGCCGCAAGGTCCGGTCTGGATCGACGGCAGCAACAACCACTGCGTCCTGACGCCGCGGCTGGCCGTCTCGAACGCCGAAGGACAGTTTGACATCTTCTGGGAAGCTGAAGCGCCGGTTAGACCGGATCCTTATCTGACGCAGCTCGACATCGCCGCCAGCCCGGCAAGGGATGGAACGTTGCCGAATGCGCCGCATTTGCGGGTTGTGAAATGAGCAAACCGTCTGCATTTTCGCTGCGCGGGCGCAAGGCGCTCGTCGCCATCAAGGATGAGCGCGATGCCTCGATCGTCAGGCGCCAGTTCGAGCGTCTCGGGATCGAGATCGTCACATGGGAGCCCGGTGCCAGTATCGACTGCCGTCCCGACGTGACGCTGATCGATGACGAGTTCCTGCCGCTCACCTCGCCGGCACAGCGGACGTCGCTTGGACGAAGCCCGGTCATCGCCCTGCTCGGCACCGAGACGCCGAGCCGTCTGAAGCTGGTAATCGACCTCGATCCGGCGTCATTCCTGGTGAAGCCGCTGCGCTCGGCCGGCATCTATGCCGCGCTCGTCCTGGCTTTCGAGCGAAGCGAGCGCACCAGCGAGCTGAAGCAGCAGGTGCTCAAGCTGGAGCAGCGGCTGCGATCCCGCCGCGTCGTGCTCGCCGCGGTCCTTCAGGTCATGCACACCCATGCGCTGGCCGAGCCGGCTGCCTTTGCGCTGATCCGCCGCGCCGCCATGGAGCAGCGCAAGACGATCGAGGAACTCTCGGCGGAGATCACCGCAAAGGGCTCCCTGCCGCGGGCAACGGGCTAGAAGCGGTCGTCTATTTCTTCAGTTCCGCGTAGAGCTGCATCACCCGTTGCGGCAGCACCTCGATGCGCGGCACGCGGAGCGCATAGCGCTCGCCGAAAATCCGATCGAGCTGGGGAACCCTGTGCTCACCGATACCAAAGGCAAAGATATCGGTGCCGCGCCGCCGCAGCTGCTGCGCGGCCCGGCGGGCGTCCTCGACGAGATATTGCGCATCCGGCACGTCGACGTCGGACGGCTCGCCGTCGGTCAGAACCAGCAGCACTTTCCGGAACGCGCGTCGTTCCGCGAGGTAGCCCCCGGCATGGCGCAATGCCGCGCCGAGGCGCGTGGAATGGCTGCTGCCAAGACCCGCGAGACGTGAACGAACCACGGCATCCATCGGCTCCGCAAAGCCCTTGATGCGCAGATAGCGCACGCGCTCGCGGCCGTCGGAGCTGAAACCATGCACCGCGATCGCATCATTGGCGGCCTCGACCGCCGCCGCCATGATCGCAGCCGCCTTGCGTTCGACGTCGAGGACCGTCCGGCCGCGGCGGTCACGGTCGGCGGTCGATTGCGACAGGTCCAAGAGCAGCAGGATGGCGAGATCGCGCGGTCCCGGCGCATCGCGCTGGTAGACCCTGGGCTCGCTGATATTGCCGGTGCGCCGCTCGATCGTCAGGGCGATCGCCGCGTCGATGTCGAGCGCGTCGCCGTCGCGCTGGCCCTTGTGTCTGATCCGGCGGCCGATCGACGCGTCGCGGGTCAACTCCGTGATCCAGCGCATCGCGTCGGCGTCCGTCGAGGAATCGAAGGGCTGCGCGGAAACGGCTGCATCGGCTTCCAGAATCGTGGTCCAGTCCGGCCGCTCGGTACGCGCCGCATAGTCCCATTCCGGGTAGGTCGCGACCGGAAACCCGTCCAGCAGCGTTACCGCGCTGGCCTTCGCGCGCAGCGTCTCGTCCGGCTTGGCGTTGTCGTCGGCCGGCTGACCACCCGCATCGTCGCGCCGCTCGATCCGAACGGAATCGACGGCAAGTTCGATCGTCTCGGCCGGACTGTCCGGCTGGTCGCCGAAATCCCACAGCGCCAGATTGTCGTCGCGATAGGCAGGTTCGACGACGTAGCTCTTGGCGTTGAACTGCAGCCGCATCTGCCCGATGTCGTTGCCGAGCAAACCACCGATCTCGCGGCTGATGGCGGGATCGGTCCAGCGGCCGGCGGCAGCGGCAAACAGCGTCCGCCCCTTGGTCACCCACGCATCCGGATCCTGATAATCGGGATCGATCAGCGCCCGCGCCAGCCGCATCATCAGTCCGGCTGCGGTTGCCTGGCCGGCTGGCGTCGCGCTGTGAAATGGCAGCCACAGCCGGCGCAGCCCCGGCATCTGGTGGAGCGCCAGCGCCTCGACCCGGGCATCCTCGATCAGCGAGACCAGCCCGATCTGCAGCGCCTTCAGTCGCCTCACCGGAAAGCGGACGGTGGAATGCACCAGATGCGCGCCGGCATGCGCGACCGCCGCGAGATAGACTGCGTCGGCCGCCTCGCCCTCGAAGCCGGGAAAGGTCTGCGGAAGACCGACGAGGCCGGCGGCGAGCGAGGTCCGCCGCGGCACCGGCGTCGGTGCAACGGCAAGTTTGCGGAAACGCGGCTTTCTGTTCCACAACGCGATCGTGGTTGCAGCGAGGCGCTTCTCCAGCCGCGCGAAATCATCCCCGCTCCGACCGGCTGCGAACAGCTTCGCCGAAAGCTGATCGTCGAGCGCGAAATAGGCGCGGCGGCGCGATGCGCGACCGCCATTGGCGCGCAATCCAGCGGAGACCCACGCCGCAAACTCCTCGCCGCCGGCATGCGTCAGAAACTGCCCCAGTCGGCCGATCGCGAGCCCCGCCGACTCCGGCCCGGTGGCTGCGAGTTCGTCGAGCGCGGCAAGAACCGCGGTGAGTTCTCCTGCACCAGCAAGCCGCGGCAGCACCTTGGACAATTCGGTCAGCAACGCATGGGCGACGCGGCTTCCGGCGCTGCAGCCGATGTCCCTGACCGCACGGCCGATCGCGATCAGATCATCGGCCGATCGCTGCGCCGGCCATTGCTCCGATAGACGCAGAAAGCCCTGCACTACGGCTTGACCGAGATTGGCCTCGAACAGGGCGTGCACAGCCTCGTCCCAGACCGCCAGGTGATCGAACCAACCAGTTCGTTGCAGAGCGGCACGCGCCGCCTGCACGGCCGCAGCTACATCGTCATGGCCGCGCAACAGTGCCGCAAGCCGACGTCCGGACCGGAAGCTATCGAGCGAACTGATTTGCGCGACCGCCACCTGCAATCTTCCACTTACCCACAGGCCGAGATCACGTCGCGCAACGTGTTCCTGGTGTCCGCATCATCGGTCAAGGGAACGACGATCGTGGTCTCGCAGGCCTTTTCGAGGCTGATGCCGCATCCGATCAGTCGGCCGGCATTGACCAGCATCCGGGTCGAGGCACCTTCGTCGAGCCCCTGGCCTTTCAGGTTGCGGCTGTGCTGGGCGATCTTCACCAGGAGATCGGCGAGGTTCGGCTCGATACCGGCTTCGCGCGACACCACCTCGGTTTCGGCCGGCCGATCAGGGTAGCCGAAATCCAGCGCCGCGAAGCGCTGCTTGGTAGATTCCTTGAGGTCCTTGATCGCGCTCTGGTAGCCCGGATTGTAGGAGATCACGAGCTGGAAGTCGGAATGGGCGTGGATCAATTCACCACGCTTTTCCAGCGGCAGCACACGACGATCGTCGGTCAAGGGATGGATCACGACCGTCGTGTCCTGACGCGCCTCGACGATCTCGTCGAGGTAACAGATCGCGCCAAGACGCACCGCTGTGGTGAGCGGCCCGTCGCTCCACACCGTGCCCTCTGCGTCGAGCAGCCAGCGCCCCACCAGATCCGCCGCCGTCATGTCCTCGTGGCAGGCGACCGTAATCAGCGGGCGGCCCAGCCGCCACGCCATATATTCTATGAAGCGAGTCTTGCCGCAGCCGGTGGGGCCTTTCAGCATCACCGGCATGCGGTTGGCGTAGGCTGCACCGAACAGTTCGACCTCATCCTTGAGCGGCCGGTAGTACGGCTCTTCCCTGATGCGGTACTGGTCAAGCAGCAAAGCGGGATTGGACAAGCTCACGCCTCCCATGATCGCGCAGGCAGCCGTTCGCAACCGGTCGATATCACGATGCGAGCAGCTCCTTGAGCTTGCCGTCGATAAAGTCGACATCGACCGGATTGGTCCCCGGCCCGCCGGCGAAGTGGCCCCAGATCGACGGCACCGGCACGAGCTTGGCGTTCGGCATGTTCTCGACCTCGAACGCGCTGTCCTCCGGCGGGAAATAGAGATCGGTCTGCCCCGGCATGACATAGGCCTTGGCCTTGATCGCCTGCAGCGCGGCCTTGAAGTCGCCGTTGTAGATTTCGTTGTCGCTGATGTCGCCGTGCTGCCAGGTCCACAGCATGGTCAGCAGATTGTTGGGATCCTTCGGCAGGAAGAAGCCTTCCCAGAACGCCACCAGGAAATCCTCCAGCGACGAATAGCCCAGCGTCTTGATGTCGAGCTGCTCGCGATAGAAGGCCTGCGAAAAGCCCCAGCCGGCATAGACACGCGCGGCAGCGCGCAGGCCGCGGGCCGGCTTGTCGGTATACCAGCCTTCCTTCCACGCAGCATCCGCGGTGAGCGCCGCCTTCACGCCCTCGAGGAACACGAAGTTGTGCCGCGAGCATTTGGCCGAGCCACAGAACGGCGCCAAGAGGTCCATCATATCGGGATAGAGCGCGCCCCAATGGAACGTCTGCAGCGCGCCCATCGACCAGCCGACGACCAGACGGATATGCTTGATGCCGAATTTCTCGGTCACCAGCCGATGCTGGGCGCGCACATTGTCATAGGCCGTCACCTGCGGAAAACGCGGTCCATTATACGGTTCCGGCGTGTTGCTCGGCGACGACGACAGCCCGTTGCCGAGCATGTTCGGGATGATGATGAAGTACTTTGCCGGGTCGAGCGCCCTGCCCGGTCCGATCAGCCATTCATTGTCGTAGTGCTGGCCAGAGTACCAGGTCGGATAGACGATGACGTTGTCCTTGGCTGCGTTGAGCTGGCCATAGGTCTTGTAGGCGAGCTTGCAGTCGCGAATGGTCGCGCCGCGCTGCAAGGTCAAATTGCCGAGATCATGGATCTGATAGTCGACGCTCATTGATGTACCCTTCTTGCTTGATCGAGCTGATCGCTTACGCCGGACGCGCCACCTTTTCAGTCGGAGACTCCACCCGTGCGATCGCACCGTACACGATGCCTGCGACCACCGCGGCGGAGATCGCAGTGGACAGTCCCGGCATCAGGTTTTCAACCGCAAAGGCAAACAGCGACCCGATGCCCCAGGCGATGAACGGCTTCGCACGCCAGTCGACGTCCGCGCGCGCCTCGGCCCGTAGCAGATACTGATCGACCAGAATGATCGCACCGATCGGCGGCACGAGGATGCCGAGCAGCGACAGCCACTGGATGAAGAACGCCCAGACATTGCCGGCAGCGACCAGGATACCAAGCGCGCCGAGCACCACCGCCATCAGCCGCATATTGGTCCCGAGGATGCGCGACCAGCCGGTCGCCGCATTGTACAGGCAATGCGAGCAGACCGAGCCTAAATTGGCATAGAGGAAGATGAACGCGAGGATGCTGAGCCAGGTCAGCTGCTTGCCGTTCATGTAGCCGAACATGTTGTCGACACCGAACGGATTTGCGTTCGGCACGGCGAGCGCCGCCGTCATCACGCCGCCGACCAGCATCGCGACCAGATTGGCGAACGGAAACGCGCTGAACGTGGCAAACAGCGAGGACCGCGTGCTCGGCGCCCAGCGATTGAAGTCCGCCGTCACCGTGCCTGCGTCGATGAACAGCGCGAGCACCACGGTAAGCCCGACGCCCATCGACATGCTGGCGACGCCATTATTGCCGGCATAGCCGAAGATCGCCGCCGACGTGGTGGTCGAGGCGGCATCGGCCGCGACCCAGAGGCCGAGCACGACAGACAGCGGCACGGACGCCAGCCCGATCCAGTGCAATCCCTTCACGCCGACGAAGGTGATCCCGATATAGAGCACGCCGGCAACGATGGTCATCGCCACATAGTTGAGGCCGTAGGTCGAGGAGATCAATGCGCCGGTGATGCCGGTCTGCACCGCATACCAGCCGAGCAGCAGGGTCGACAGCAGACCCGATGCCAGCACATAGCCCTTCTTTCCGAACACGATGCTCGCGATCAGCGCGAAGTTCATGCCGCGCCGGGTGCCGATCAGGCCGAGTGCGCCCACATAGGCGAACATGATCAAATTGCCGACGATCATCGCCACCAGCGCATTCTTGAACCCCATGCCCAGCACCAGCAGCGATCCGGTCATCGCGCCGGTGATGATCATCGGAAAGCCCAGCCACACCATCGTGACCGAGAAGGCGCTGCGCCGGGCGCTCATCGGCACCGGCTCGTGCTCGAATTCATGGCCGAGAAGGTCGTCGATCTGCCCTTCGGTCTGCTGAACCAGCCCGCTATTCGATTGACCGCTCATGATGTCCCCCCTGTTTCCTCCGCGAGGAAGTGTCCGCCGTTGCATGGAACCACGCCGGCGCGAAACATCGCGCCGGCGCCGATCATCGATGTCACTCAACGATGTGCGACTTTCTGGTTCGGAATGCCCTCGATCGGGCATTCGTCGGTTCCGACGGTCGGACGGGTCATGGCCTCGACCATTTCCCGTGTCCCCTCGGGGTCGGTGATCCAGTTCTTGTAGAAGGTGTAGGGGCAGACCGCGTGGCCGCGATCGCCGTCGCCGGAGTTAATCAGGCCGGTATAGCCGCGGTGCATCAGCTTGAAGAGATGGTTCTGCGACTGCATGTTGCGGCGGGCGTCGCGGATCAGCGACACCGAGAGCTGCGCGTACTGGATGCCGTTCTCCTCCGTGCCGCACTCGCCGAGCGTCCTTCCGTCGAAACCGATGAGCGCGGAATGGCCGAAGTAGGAATAGACGCCGTCGAAGCCAGAGGCGTTGGCGACCGCGACGTAGCAGTTGTTGGCCCAGGCCATCGACTTCGAGATCTGGATCTGCTGCTCCTTGGCCGGATACATGTAGCCCTGGCAACGGACGATCAGTTCGGCGCCGCGCATCGCGCAGTCCCGCCAGATTTCCGGATAGTTGCCGTCGTCGCAGATGATCAGGCTGATCTTCAGTCCCTTGGGCCCGTCCGAGACGTAGGTGCAATCGCCGGGATACCAACCCTCGATCGGCACCCACGGCATGATCTTGCGATACTTCTGGACGATCTCGCCCTTGTCGTTCATCAGGATCAGGGTGTTGTAGGGCGCCTTGTTGGGGTGCTCCTCGTGGCGCTCGCCGGTCAGCGAGAACACCCCCCAGACCTTCGCCTTGCGGCAGGCGTCCGCGAAAATGCGGGTTTCCTCGCCCGGCACGGACGACGCCGTCTCGTACATCTCCTTGGAGTCGTACATGATGCCGTGGGTCGAGTATTCCGGGAAGATCACGAGGTCCATGCCCGGCAGCCCGAGCTTCATGCCCTCGACCATCTTGGCGATGTTGCGCGCGTTATCCAGCACCTCGGCCTTGGTGTGCAGGCGCGGCATCTTGTAATTCACCACGGCAACGCCGACCGTGTCCTTGCTGCTCGATATGTCTCCATGCAACATGTCTCGACTCCCTTTCCTGAGCGATAAGTCCCGCTACACGGCCATGTGCAGCTGGATGAGATCATCGGTGAGCTCACCGATCGCGCCCTTGGCGACGACGCGTCCCTTTTCGAGCAACGCGAAGCGATGGGACGCACGCCGCGCGAACGCGACATTCTGTTCGACCAGCACGACCGTGATGCCGCGCTCGCGATTGAGGCTGACGATCACGTCCTCGATCTGCTCGACGATGTTCGGCTGGATGCCCTCGGTCGGCTCGTCCAGCAGGATGACCTTGGGCTTGGCCAGCAGCGCACGCGCGATCGCAAGCTGCTGCTGCTGGCCGCCGGAGAGATTGCCGCCATAGCGATTGAGAAAGTCCTTGAGCACCGGAAACAGCTCGAGCACCCACTCCTCGATGCCGTTGGCAGATCTCGCGGCAAAGGTCCCGAGCGTCAGGTTTTCCCGCACAGTGAACTTCGGCAAAATCCCGCGGCCCTGCGGCACGTAGGCAATACCGGCCTTGGCGCGCTGATAGGTCCGCAGCGGCGAGATGTCGGCACCGTCGAGCGATAGCCGTCCGGTGCACCGGTCCATCAGGCCGAGGATGCTGCGCATCAGCGTGGTCTTGCCGACGCCGTTGCGGCCGAGCACCGAGAGGAATTCGCCATTGCCAACCATCAGGTTGATGCCCTGCAGGGCGCGGCTGTTGCCGTAGAAGGCGTCGACGTCGGTCAGCTCAAGCATGGCTGATGCCTCCCGATCCGAGATAGGCGCGGCGCACTTCCGGATGCGCTTCCACTTCCGCCGCGGTGCCCTCGGCCAGCATCTGGCCCATATGCATCACGGAGATGATGTCGCCGATCGCCTTGACGAAGCCCATGTCGTGCTCGACCACGATCAGCGTGTGCTTGCCCTTCAGCCGTGCGAACAGTTCGGCGGTCTTGCGGGTTTCCTGCGCCGTCATGCCCGCGGTGGGCTCGTCCATCAGGATCAGCTCGGCGTCCTGGGCGACCAGCATGCCGATCTCCAGCCACTGGGTCTGACCGTGCGACAGATAGGCGGCCGGCCGGTCGAGCTGCTCGGTGAGCCCGACCAGCTCGGCCAGACGCTCGACATGCTCACGCCCGGAATTGCCAATATTCCAGCGCAAATTGCCAAGCACGGATGTGCGACGCGCCCGCGCCACTTCAAGATTCTCGGAGACCGACAGCTCGCGGAACACGCTCGGCACCTGGAATTTGCGGCCGACGCCGGCGCGGGCGATTTCGTATTCCTCAAGGTCCTGCAGCGCGGTGCCATCGAAGCTCACCGTGCCGGCGCTCGGCTTGACCTTGCCGCAGATGATGTCCAACGCGGTGGTCTTGCCGGCGCCGTTCGGCCCGATGAGGCAGCGCAGCTCGCCCTTGCGCACGCTCATGTTGAGTGAGTTGAGCGCCTTGAAGCCGTTGAAGCTGACCGAGACGTCGCGGAGATCGAGATGGGAGCTCATGTGCTGCCCTCCGTCTGGCCGACGCCTTGCGCAACGCCGCCCGCGGCGGCGTGCCGCCGCTGTGCGATCCAGCGCAGCACGACCTGCGCGAGGCCGGCGAGCCCCTTCGGCAGGAACAGCACCACGAGCACGAACAGCGCGCCCATCACCAGCGTCCAGGTTTCCAGGAACGCCGCTGACTCCGACAGCGCGCCCTGCATGCCTGCCACCAGCACCGCGCCAAGGAACGCACCGACCAGGCTCTGCCGGCCGCCGACCGCGCACCACACCACGACCGAAAGAGAGAGCTGCACGCCGAGGAAGGTCGGCGAGGCAAACTCCATCACCACCGTGTAGAGCATGCCGGCAAGGCCCGCGATCGCCGCCGACAGCGCGAACACGAAGATCTGGTAGAGCGCGACGTCGTAGCCGAAGTAGCGCACCCTGCTCTCATGGTCGCGGATCGCCTGCACGATCAGTCCGGCCTTGGTTCTCGTGAAGGCAAAGGCGACAAGCAGGCTGAGCAGGACACAGCTGGCCACGAGATAATAGGTAGCCCGGCCATAGGCATCGAACGCGACGCCGAAGATCTCGAGCTGGGCGAGATCGGTGATGCCGTTGAAGCCGCCGGTGTAGCTCTGCTGGTCGATGATCACGAGATTGATCACCACCATGGTGGCGAGCGTGATGATCGAGACATAGACGCCGGTGACGCGGCCCCGGAACATGAACCAGCCGAGCGCCGCCGCAACCAGCGCCGGCACGATCAGGCCCGCGGCGATCGCGAAGGTCAGCGAGCGGAACGGCTCCCAGAACCACGGCAAATGCTGGACATTATTCCAGACCATGAAGTCCGGCAGTCCGCTCGCCCCCGTGTGCACCGGCACGGTCTTGAGCTTGAGCGCCATTGCCATGGCGTAGGAGCCGAGCCCGAAGCTCATCGCTTGGCCGAGATTCAGGATGCCGCCGAATCCCCAGGACAGCCCGAGCGACACCGTGAGGATGCCCAGCACCAGATAACGCGCGACCTTGTTGAGCAGGAAGTCGTTGTTGAGCAGCACCGGCAGCGCGAACACCACGGCAGAGACAATGAGCAACGGTGCAAGCTGCGCGATCAGGCGCTGCAATCCGCTGGAGTTAGGAACATGCGACGGCATAGATGAGCGATCTGTCTCAGGCCCGCACGCGTGCGGTGAAAAGCCCCTCGGGGCGGAAACGGATGAGCACGACGATGGCGAGCAGCACGATTGCCTTGGCCACCGTGTCGTTCTGCAGGAAGGCAATGCCGCCGGAGAGCTCGCCGAGGATGAAGGCGCTCGCCACGGTGCCGGCGAGGCTCTGCACGCCGCCGAGCACGACCACCATGAAGGCATCGACCACATAGCCGGTGCCCATATCGGGCGACACGCTCTTCAGCGGCGACACCAGCGCGCCGGCCAGTCCCGCCAGTCCCGCGCCATAGGCGAAAGTCAGCGCATAGACCCGTTTGGCGTTGATGCCGAACGAGGCAGCGACGGAACGGTCCTGGATGATCGCGCGCAACTTCATTCCGACCGTGGTGCGGTTCATCAGCAACCAGGTCGCCACGAACAGTGCGATCGACACCACGAACAGGAACACCCGATAGGACGATACCGGGATGCCGAACACGTCCATGCTGTCGGACAGCGCTGGCGGCAGCTGCACGTAGCGCAGTTCGCTGCCGACCATCAGCCGCACCGCCTGCTGCAGCATGATGCCGACGCCCCAGGTCGCAAGGATCGTGTCCAGCGGCCGGTTGTTGAGCAGGCTTAGCACATAACGCTCGATGACCCAGCCGAACGCGGCGACCACGAGGAAGATCGGCACCAGGCTCGCCAGCAGGCCGAGCCCGAGATAGGTATGGAACACCCAGGCCGCGTAAGCGCCCAGCATCACGAACTCGCCATGCGCGAGATTGATGATGCCCATCGAGCCGTAGATGATCGACAGGCCCAGCGCGACCAGCAGCAGGATCGATCCGATGCTGAGGCCGGTGACGATTTGTTCGATGAATTGGTCCACGTCGGGATCCGCTTTCGATGTTCGCGTTGTGCGCCCTGCCCCTCGCACCCGTTCATGCGAGAGGCCGCATTCGTTTCGGGACGCTGGCCGCCGGCGCCGCACGCCGACGGCCTTCGTCAGCCCCCGTCGTCAGCTCTTCTCGACCAGGCCCTTCTCGGTGCATGACTGTCCGGGATAGGCCGCGTAAGGCACCGGCTTCAGCCACTCCTTGGCCTCGACCAGAATCTCGAACTGTCCGTTCGACTTCGCCTGCGCGATCTTGGGCCACAGCCAGGTGTGCAGGTTCTCCGGCTCGATCCGGACCTTGCCCTGCGGTGCAATCACTTCCTGGCCCTTGACCGCGTCGCGGATGTTCGGCGGCGTAAGGTCGCTGGTCGCGAGCTTCTCGACCGCCTGCTTGAACAAGTAGGTCTGGAAGTAGCAGGCCTCCGACACGAAATGCGTCACCTTGTCGGCGCCCCAACGCTTCTTGTAGGCCTCGACGAACTTCTCGTTCTCCGGCGACTTGTGCACCATGAAGTAAGGCGCCGAGGTGAAGTGACCGGCGGCCGCCTCGCCGCCCATCGCAGCGACTTCGTTCTCGGAGGTCGTGAGACTCGCCATCGGCATCTTCTCGGGATCGAGGCCGGCCGCCTTGTACTGACGATGCAGCGCGACCACGGAATCGCCGACCACGGTGGAAAAGATCACGTTCGGCTGAGTCGAGCGGATCTTGTTGATGACGGAAGAGAATTCAGAATGGCCGAGCGGCACATATTCTTCCGCCACGACCTCACCGCCGAGTTTCTCAAGCAGCTTCTTGCAGTAGTTGTTCTCTTCCTTCGGATAGATGTAGTTGGAGCCGATCAGGTAGAACTTCTTGCCGAACTTCTTGACCAGCCATGGCACGAACTCGTCCTGCTGCTGGTTCGGCACCGCGCCGGTGTAGATGACGTTCTTCGAGCACTCGCGGCCTTCATAGAGCGTCGGATACCAATAGAGATTGTTCTGCCGCTCGAACACCGGGAGCACCGCCTTGCGGCTTGCCGAGGTGTAGGAGCCGAACACACTGACGCATTTGTCGCCGACGACGAGCTTGCGGGCCTTCTCCGAGAACGTCGCCGGATCGGACGCGGGATCCTCGACGATCGGCACGATCTTGCTGCCCTTGATGCCGCCTGCGGCGTTGATCTCCTCGATGGCGAGCAACGTCGCCTTGTTGAGCGATTCCTCGATGATCGCGGTCGTTCCCGTCAGCGAGAACAGCACGCCGACCTTGATCTCGCCGCCGGCGGCGTAAGCGAGGTCGGCGTTCTTGATCCAGATGTGCGGCAGTCCGGCGCCGGCAAACGCGCCCAGCGCCGCGGTATTCCTCAGCAAAGTCCGCCGTGAAATGCTCATCCCTAGCTCCCTTCAGGACTGAAAAAACAAAAAGCCCTCCCGATGCGCGCTTACGCGAGCATTGGGAGGGCTTTGTTGCCGGTTGTGTCGAAGGCGGCGCTGTCGCCGCCGGCCCCGCTATTGGGGCTTACTGTTGATGATCGTAGCCAAGCAGTTCGAACGAGTCAACAATCGCCGCGGCGACTGCACTTGCCGACACGCGACGATCCATCGCCTGACGTCTGATGAAGCCATAGGCTTCGGTTTCCGGCATCTGCCGCGTCGCCATCAGGATCGCCTTGGCGCGCTCCACCGTGCGCATCGAGCGCAGATTGTCATCGAGCTTCTCGATCTTGCTGCGAAGCCGCCGTTCATAACCAAATTGACTGCGCGCCAGCACAAGGCTCGACAACACGGCATTCTGCGTGAACGGCCGCGGCAGCACGGCGTTCGGCGTCGCATGACACAGCGCATCGGCGTGAACGGTTTCCGTCGCCGGCAGGATCACAACCAGCACCGAGCGTGCATCGCCGGGAATCCATGGCAGGCGCCGCGCGAGGTCAGGGGAATATTCGCAGTACACCACGTCCGCATCGGCCGGCACGCTCTCGGGCATCGGCCAGACCTGCCGCACCCGCATCCGGAACCGCTGCAACTCGCGCAGCAACATGCCGACCTGATCGTCGACCGGCGCGACCACCACTGCCGACAGATCGGCAAGTTCCTGAACCATGGTCTTGCGTCCGCCGACGTCTCGGCTCAGCGACGGCTTACGCGACATTTCGTTCATTGGACGCTTCCTGTTTGCGTTGCACGACCATATCCGATCAGGAACGGATCCGCATGCACCGGCTCCTTCGACTGGCTGACGACATCGAACTGCCCCTGGCGGTTGGCGCGCCCGATGCGGGTCCAGAGGTCGGTATGACCCGACATCGGGTTGACGGTGACGGCACCTTGCGGTGCATCAAAGCTGGTGCCGAACACCATCGAGCGGAGAACTTCGGTGTCGAGTGAATTGACCTGCTCGAGCGCCTTCGCGAACAGATGCAGCTGGAAATAGGATGCCTCGGCGCACATGTTGGTCGAGATATCGGCGCCGAACCGCTTCTTGAAGCGCTGCACAAACGCATTGTTGGCGCTGCCCTCGACACCCTGGAAATACGATGCGGCCGTGACGTGTCCCTCGCCGACGTCGAAGCCCATGGCGGCGATTTCCGCTTCCGTCGTGGTCAGGCTGGCGATCGGCACCTGCTTTGGATCGAGCCCGACATTCGCATAGGCCTGATAAAGGAACACCGTGCCCTCGCCAACGACGGTCGAGAAGATCACGTCGGGCCTGACACGCTTGATATCCTGGATGATCGGCACAAAATCCTGCCAGCGCGCATAGACATTGACATAGCGCTCGCCAACGACCGAGCCGCCATTGCTCTTGAGCAGCTCCCGCATCACCCGGTTGGACTCGCGCGGATAGATGTAGTCGGACCCCACGAAATAGAACCGCGTTCCGAACGTATCCATCAAATAGCGGCACAGCGCGAGGCTGTTCTGGTTCGGCGAGGCGCCGGTGTAGATGACGTTGGGCGACGCCTCGAACCCTTCGTAAAGCGTCGGATACCAGAGCAGGCCGTTCAGCCGTTCGACTACCGGCAGCACCGCCTTGCGGCTCGTCGAGGTGTAGCAGCCGAAGATCGTGCTGACCTGATCCTCGATCATCAGCCGCTTGGCGTAATGACCATAGGCGGCCGAGTCCGATCCGGGGTCATAGGCGACGGGAACCAGCTCGCGGCCGCATACGCCGCCCGCTTCATTCACCTCTTCGATCGCGAGTTGCGTGCCCTGATACTGGGTCTCCTCGATGACCGACATGAAGCCGGTTCGCGAGAACAGCACTCCTATCCGCCACGGAGCGGATGTCGTTTGGGTAAGGTTCGACATGATCAGGCCCTCGACAGAATTGGAGGGACGAGAGGGATTATTGTTCTTGTTGCTCTCGAACAGCATTGCCGGCTGCGGAAGATTGCATGCCATCTGCCGCGAGACAAGGACCCTGGCCGCTCATCCTGTCAGCGAAGCTGACGCGAAAGCAGGCAGACTAATGTGTCACCCGCGACGGGTCACAGGCGCAGCGCTCCACGGACCACCTATCTCCGGTAGCTGCACCGCCGATTTCCCTTATCAAGGCATGTCCGGCGGGTCACCTCGCGTACATCAACCGGAAGGTTGAGAGCTGCAACGAGATTGCTCGTTAAGCTGCGCCCCGGTCGGGAGATGCCGCAACTCCCGATCGAGGAGGTCCCATCAGCGCAGGCTAGGCAGATCGAGCCGGTTGGCGCGCGCGCATTCGACCGCCGTGTCATAGCCGGCGTCGGCGTGGCGCATCACGCCTGTCGCCGGGTCGTTCCATAGCACACGCTCGAGCCGGCGCGCCGCCTCCGGCGTGCCGTCAGCGACGATCACCATGCCGGCGTGCTGCGAATAGCCGATGCCGACGCCGCCGCCGTGATGCAGCGACACCCAGGTGGCGCCGCTCGCGCAGTTGAGCAGTGCATTGAGCAGCGGCCAGTCGGACACTGCGTCGGAGCCGTCGCGCATCGCCTCGGTCTCGCGGTTCGGGCTCGCCACCGACCCGCTGTCGAGATGATCGCGGCCGATCACGATCGGCGCCTTGAGCTCGCCGCGCGCCACCATCTCGTTGAAGGCAAGGCCAAGCCGATGGCGGTCGCCGAGCCCGACCCAGCAAATTCGCGCCGGCAGTCCCTGAAACTTGATGCGCGCCTTGGCCATGTCGAGCCAGTTGTGCAGGTGGCTGTCGTTGGGCATCAGCTCCTTGACCTTGGCATCGGTCTTGAAGATGTCCTCGGGATCGCCCGACAGCGCCGCCCAGCGGAACGGTCCGACGCCGCGGCAGAACAGCGGACGGATATAGGCCGGAACGAATCCCGGGAAATCGAACGCCTGCTTCAGGCCCATGTCCTTGGCCATCTGGCGGATGTTGTTGCCGTAATCGAGCGTCGGGATTCCCTGCGCGTGAAAATCCAGCATGGCCTGGACGTGATCGACCATCGAGGTCTTGGCTGCCGTCTCAACGGCCTTCGGATCGGCCGCGCATTTGGCTTCCCAATCTGCGAGCGTCCATCCCTTCGGCAAATAGCCGTTGATGGGATCATGCGCGCTGGTCTGGTCGGTGACGATGTCAGGCCGCACGCCGCGGCGCACCAGCTCGGGAAAGATCTCGGCCGCATTGCCGAGCAGGCCGACCGACACCGGCTTCTGGCTCTTGACCGCTTCAGCAATGATCGCCAGCGCGTCATCGAGCGTCGCCGCCTGGCGGTCGAGGTAGCCCGTCCGCAGCCGCATCTCGATGCGGCTCGGCTGGCATTCGACCGCGAGCATCGAGGCGCCGGCCATCGTCGCGGCCAGCGGCTGGGCACCGCCCATGCCGCCGAGGCCCGCCGTCAGGATCCATTTGCCGGCGAGACTGCCGCCATAGTGCCGGCGGCCGACCTCGACGAACGTCTCGTAGGTCCCCTGCACGATGCCCTGGCTGCCGATATAGATCCAGGAGCCTGCCGTCATCTGGCCGAACATCATCAGGCCCTGCCGGTCGAGCTCGTTGAAATGATCGAGCGTTGCCCAATGCGGCACCAGGTTGGAATTCGCGATCAGCACGCGCGGCGCGTCGGCATGGGTCCGGAAAATGCCGACCGGCTTGCCGGACTGCACCAGCAACGTCTGGTCGCCTTCGAGCTTGCGCAACGAGGCGGCAATGCGGTCGAAGCTCTCCCAGTCGCGCGCCGCACGGCCGATGCCGCCATAGACCACGAGTTCGCTCGGGCGCTCGGCGACATCAGGGTCCAGATTGTTCATCAGCATGCGCAGCGGTGCTTCGGTCAGCCAGCTCTTGGCGCTGATGTCGGTGCCGCGGGGAGCACGGATGATGCGTTCGTTATCCAGTCGGCGGTTCATGACGGATGTTCCTGCTAAGCAAGTCTTCTAAGTCAGTCTTGGAAATGGATCGGTCGGAAGCACCGCGATCGCAGCGGCGGGCAGCGCGTCGGCTTCGATCAGAGCAGCCGCCCTGGCGAGATCGTCGGCCATGTAGCGGTCGGCGGCGAGCGCCGGAATCTGCTCTCGGAGCGCGGCAATGACCGCAGCGAGCGGCGCGCTCGTTGAATGCGGCGCGCGCAGCGTGATGCCCTGCGCGGCGACCAGCAGCTCGATGCCGAGTATGGCGGCGAGATTGTCGGCCATATCGGACAGCCGACGCGCAGCATGCGCGGCCATCGAGACATGATCTTCCTGATTGGCGCTGGTCGGCGTCGAATCGATCGAGCACGGCATCGCACGCTGCTTGTTCTCCGCATAAAGCGCCGCCGCCGTCACCTCGGCGATCATGAATCCGGAGTTGATGCCGGGCTCGGGCGTCAGGAACGGCGGCAGGCCGAAGTTCAAGGCGGGGTCGACAAGGGTCGCAATCCGCCGCTCGCTGGTCGCGCCGATCTCCGAGAGCGCGAGCGCAATCTGGTCGGCGGCGAACGCCACCGGCTCGGCGTGGAAATTGCCGCCTGACACGATCTCGCCGGTCTCCACCAGGACCAGCGGGTTATCCGTCACGGCATTGGCCTCGATGGTCAGCCCGCGCGCGGCCTGCGCGAGCAGGTCGAGCACGGCGCCCGCAACCTGCGGCTGGCAGCGCAGACAATAGGGATCCTGCACGCGCTCGTCGCCCTCGAGATGCGATTGCCTGATATCGCTGCCGTCAAGCAGCGCGGTCAGGGCGGCGGCCGCGGCGATCTGCCCGTCATGGCCACGCAAAGATTGAATCTCGGGACGAAACGGCACCGTCGACGCCATCGCCGCATCGACCGACAGCGCACCGGTCACCAGCGCGGCGCACGCCAGGCGATGCGCACGCAGCAGGCCGGAGATGGCGTAGGCGGAGGAAAACTGCGTGCCGTTGATCAGCGCGAGCCCCTCCTTCGGGCCGAGCGTCAACGGCGCCAGGCCGGCAACCGCAAGCGCTTCGCGGCCCGGCACCGCTTTGCCATCAAGGATTGCCTGTCCCTCCCCGATCATGACCGCGGTCATGTGAGCGAGCGGCGCCAGATCGCCGGAGGCACCGACCGAGCCCTGCTGCGGCACCAGCGGACAAACGCCGCGCGCCAGCATGCCCTGCAACTGCTCGATCACCTCGCGGCGCACGCCGGATGCGCCGCGACCGAGCGAGATCACCTTCAGCGCCATCATCAGGCGCACGATCGGCTCGGGCGTGTTCGGACCGACTCCGCAGCAATGCGACAGGATCAGGTTGCGCTGAAGCAGCGCAGTTTGATCAGGCGCGATGCGCGTCGATGCCAGCTTCCCGAAACCGGTATTGATGCCGTAGACGGGAATGTCGATGCGCGCCGCCTTCGCCACGATCTCCGCGGCCGCCTCGACGCGCGGCCAGCACGAAGGATCGAGCACGATGGACGCACCGGCGAGCACGCGCGCCAGGACGTCGAGGCCGACTGTGCTGGGCGTCACGACAATTGGAGCGTCGGTATCGCTCATTGCCCTCTCCACACCCGGCTGTGCAGCGGGTTAAAGCCGATGCGGTAGACCAGTTCGGCCGGACGCTCGATGTCCCAGATCGCCAGATCGCACCACTTGCCGGCCTCTAACGTACCGGTCTCGGCGAGCATGCCCAGCGCACGCGCGCCTTCCCGCGTCACCCCCGTGAGGCATTCGGCGACCGTCATCCGGAACAGCGTCGCACCCATGTTCATCGCCAGCAGGAGCGAGGTGAGCGGCGAACTGCCCGGATTGCAATCGGTCGCCAGCGCCATGTTCACACCGTGGCTACGAAACAGGTCGACCGGCGGCTTGTGCGTCTCACGAATGAAATAGAACGCGCCGGGCAGCAGGACCGCTGTTGTCCCCGCCTTCGCCATCGCGGCGGCACCGGCTTCATCGGTGTGCTCCAGATGATCGGCTGAGAGTGCCGAAAATTTTGCGGCCAGCGCCGCGCCGCCGAGATTGGACAGCTGATCCGCATGCAGCTTGACGGGCAGTCCCAACGCGCGCGCCGCCTTGAACACCCGCGCCGTCTGCTCTCCGGAAAACGCGATCCCCTCCATGAAGCCGTCGACGGCATCGGCAAGGCTGGCCTTGGCCACGGCCGGCAGCATCTCGTTGCAGACCAGATCGATGTAACCGTCCTTGTCGCCATTGGCCTCCAGCGGCAGCGCATGCGCTCCGAGGAACGACGTGCGGATTGCAACCTGCCGCAGGCGGGCGAGGCTGCGTGCCGCCGCAAGCTGCCGCATCTCGGTCTCGGCATTGAGGCCATAGCCGGACTTGATCTCGACGGTGGTTGCGCCCTCGCCGATCAGCGCGTCGAGCCGCGGCAGCGCGCCGGCGACGAGCTCCGCCTCGGTCGCCTTGCGCGTCGCCGCAACGGTCGAGACGATGCCGCCGCCGGCGCGCGCGATCTCCTCATAGCTCGCGCCCTTCAGGCGCAGCTCGAACTCGTGCGCGCGGTTGCCGCCGAAGACGAGATGGGTGTGGCAATCGACCAGCCCGGGCGTGATCCAGCGGCCGGCGCAATCGGTCCGTTCAACGGCGTCGGCATCCACAGGAAAATCCGACTGCACGCCGGCATAGACGATGCGGCCGTCGCGCGCCGCGATCAGGCCTCGCTCGATCTCACCGAGATCAGTGTGGTCGCTGCGCATCGTGGCGAGCCGGGCGTTGTGCCAGATACGGTCGAAGCGCTCTGCCATGCGATCGTCCCCTCAAGGTGGGATGCTTGACTTATATGTCTAGACATATAATCGTGTCCGGGTTCTGTCCAGCCGGCGTGGAAAAATGACACGACTGCATTTCGCATTCGCGCTGCTGCCTTCGGGCTGGGCCAATGACGTGCAGGTCGTCGCTGTCGATGGCGCGATCACCTCGGTGACGGCGGGCGTTGCGCCTGGCGCCGGCGACGAACGTCACCAAATGGCGGTTCCGGGATTGGCGAGCCTGCACAGCCACGCGTTTCAGCGCGGCATGGCCGGCCTTGCCGAACTGCGCGGCAACACGACCGATACGTTCTGGACCTGGCGTGAGACGATGTATCGCTTCGCGCTGACCATGACGCCGGACGACGTCACAGCCGTCGCGACCCTGCTCTATGTCGAGATGCTCGAGCGCGGCTTTACCCGTGTCGGCGAGTTTCACTATCTGCATCATGATTGGGACGGCGCGCCCTACGCCAATCTCGCCGAGATGGCCGTGCGCATCGCAGAGGCCGCCAGCGCCTCCGGCATCGGGCTCACGCTGCTGCCGAGTTTCTATGCTCACAGCACGTTCGGCGGCGCCGCACCGCATGCCGGGCAACGTCGCTTCATCTGCTCGGTCGATCAGTTCGCCGCGCTGATGGCCGCCTCGCGCGAGGCAATCCGAAAACTTCCCGGCGCCAACATCGGCATCGCTCCGCATAGCCTGCGCGCCGTGGCGCCGGATGAGCTGGCGGCGATCATCCCGCTTGCCGGGGCGGACCCGATCCACATCCACGCCGCCGAACAGGTGCGCGAGGTGGAGGATTGCCTTGCCTGGTCAGGACAGCGGCCGGTGCAATGGCTGCTCGAACGTGCGCCCGTCGATCGACGCTGGTGCCTCATTCACGCGACCCACATGACGGAGCAGGAAGTCAATGCACTCGCCGGCAGCGGCGCGGTTGCCGGCCTTTGCCCCGTCACCGAAGCAAGTCTCGGCGACGGCATCTTCTCGGCGCGCGAATTCCTCGCCGCGGGCGGCCGGTTCGGCATCGGAACCGATTCCAATGTGCTGGTCGGCGTCGCCGACGAGCTGCGCCAGCTCGAATACGGTCAGCGGCTGAAACACCGCGAGCGCAATGTGCTCTCGGGGCGTCCCGGCACATCCACCGGCCGCGCCCTGTTCGACCAGACGCTCGCTGGCGGCGCGCAGGCTCTGGCACAGACCAAGGCCGGGCTTGCGCCCGGCGCGCGCGCCGACATCGTCAGCCTCGACACCGCGCATCCGTCCCTCGCGGGACGGTCGGGCGACGCGGTTCTCGACGGCTGGCTGTTTGCAACCGGCAGCGACGCGATCGATTGCGTCTGGGCCGCCGGCGACAAGGTGGTGGCGGGCGGACGGCACCGGCTGCGCGACAAGGCGCGTGAGCAGTTCAATGCAAGCGTGCGGAGGCTCGTCGCATGAGCCTCGCCTCCGACCAGGCCAAGCCCGGCGCGGCGAACAAGCCGACACTCTACAAGCGCATCCGGCTCGACATCGAGACGCGGATCCTGACCGGCGAATGGCCGCCCGGGCATCGCATCCCGTTCGAGCACCAGCTGATGGCGCGCTATCGCTGCTCGCGCATGACGGTGAACAAGGCGCTGTCGGAACTGGCGCAGGCCGACCTGATCGAGCGGCGGCGCCGTGCCGGCTCATTCGTGCGCCGTCCGCAGCATCTGTCGGCGGTGCTCAAGATCGCCGACATCCGCGCCGAGATCACCGCGCTCGGCCGCAGCTACGGCTATCAGCTGATCGATTGCCGGCGCCGTACCGCGACATCAGCGGATCGCGCAAGGCTCGGCATGGACAAGGCCGGCAAGGTGGTCGCGATCGCCTGCCGGCACAGTGCGGACAACGTGCCGTTCGCCGTCGAGGACAGGCTGATCGATCTCTCCACGGTCCCGGAAGCTGCCACCGCGGACTTCGCCCGCGAGCCGCCGGGATCGTGGCTGCTGCATCACGTGCCGTGGACCGAAGCCGAGCATACAATCAGCGCCGTCGTCGCCGACGATCGCACGGCCGAGGCGCTCGACATCGCGGTCGGCGCGCCGTGCCTCGTGATCGACCGCTACACCTGGCGCAGCGCACGCACGGTGACGGCGGTGCGGCTGCATTATCCGGGCGAGACGCATCGCCTGGTTGCTCGCTTCAAGGGAGGCTGAGGACGCCTTGCGCGGCATATTTCATGCAATGCATCATCGGCCATCGTCCGCCGACATGCTTCATGCGACAATCCGCCGCGACTGACGTAAGACATCAACTGGGTTCAATCCATCGTTCAAGGGGTCGACAATCATGCGTTCCTTCAAGCTATTGCCCGCAATCGCAGTGTTGCTCGCGTCCACGGGCGCGTTCGCGGATGACGTCAAGGTCGGCGTCGGCATCTCCGGATGGACCGGCTTCGCGCCGCTGACGCTCGCCAAGGAGGCCGGCATCTTCAAGAAGAACGGCCTCGACGTGACCTTGAAGAAGATTCCGCAAAAGGACCGCCATCTCGCGATTGCGTCGGGCGACATCCAGTGCGCGGCCACCACGGTCGAGACCTGGATCTCCTGGAACGCCAACGGCGTCGCGACCAAGCAGATCTTCCAGCTCGACAAGAGCTATGGCGCCGACGGCATGGCCGTGCGCAACGACGTCGCCGCGATCAAGGACCTGAAGGGCAAGACCGTCGCGGCATCGGCGCCGGGCACCTCGCCCTATTTCGCGCTGGCCTGGATGCTGAAAAAGAACGGCCTCACGGTGAAAGACGTTACCGTGGTCAATCTGGAGCCCGCCGCCGCCGCGCAGGCCTTCGTCTCCGGCCAGAACGATGCCGCGATGACCTACGAGCCCTATCTGTCAACCGTGCGCGCGGCGCCCGACAAGGGCAAGATCATCGCGACCACGCTCGACTATCCGATGGTGATGGACACCTTCGGCTGCACGCCGAAATTCCTCACCGACAATCCGAAGGCGGCGCAGGCACTGGCCGACAGCTATTTCGAGGCGCTCGACATGATCGCCAAGGACCAGGCCAAGGCCTATGAGATCATGGGCGCGGACGTGAAGCAGAGCGGCGAGCAGTTCGGCAACTCGGCAAAGTACCTGCGCTGGCAGGACAAGGCCGCCAACCAGAAATTCTTCGCCGGCGACTTCCTCACCTTCAACAAGGACGCTGCCGAGCTCCTGCTCGAGGTCGGCATCATCAAGGCCGCGCCGAAGGTCGAGGACATCTACGACGCCAGCTTCATCAAGTAACGCAGCAACCATTTCGGCCGGTCCCGCCTCGCGACACAGCGGGCGGGACCGGCGCATAAGATACGCCCGGATCATTTGATGCGTCCTCTCGAGCCCACGACATCGAAGCAGCGCGTGGCCTATGGCCTCGCCTTCTTCGTGCTGTTCGTCGCCCTCTGGTCCTGGGCCACGTTCGGCGGCCACGTGTCGAAGACCTTCCTCGCCAACCCGCTGACGATGGTGCAGGAAGGCTATGACCTGCTCGCCAAGCAAGGCTTTCTGTTCGACATCGGGATGACGATCTGGCGCGTCATCGGCGGGTTTGTGCTTGCTGCCGGCATCGCGGTGCCGCTCGGCGTTCTGATGGGAGCCTACAAGCCAATCGAGGCCTTTCTCGAGCCGTTTGTGTCCTTTGCGCGCTATCTGCCGGCTTCCGCCTTCATTCCGCTGCTGATCCTGTGGGCGGGCATCGGCGAGTTGCAGAAGCTGCTTGTGATTTTCATCGGCGCGGTGTTTCAGATCATCCTGATGGTGGCCGTCACCGTCGGTGCCACACGGCGCGACCTGGTGGAGGCCGCCTATACGCTCGGCGCCCGCGACCGCGGCATCATCCGCCGCGTGCTGCTACCCTCCGCCGCGCCCGAGATCGCTGAAATCCTCAGGCTGGTGCTGGGGTGGGCCTGGACCTACGTCATCGTGGCCGAATTGATCGGCTCGTCATCCGGCATCGGGCACATGATCACCGATAGCCAGGCGCTGCTCAACACTGGCCAGATCATCTTCGGCATCATCGTGATCGGGCTGATCGGCCTGATCTCCGATTTCCTGTTCAAGGCCTTCAACGCCTGGCTGTTCCCGTGGAAGCTCGCATGACCGCGCTCAGGATCGACCAGGTCTCGCGAACTTTCCCCGCTCGTGCCGGTAACGCGCCGACGAGAGCGCTTGAGCCGACCACGCTCGACGTCGGCGACAACGACTTCGTCACCATCCTCGGCCCCTCCGGATGCGGAAAGTCCACCCTGCTCCGGATCATCGCCGGGCTCGACCGGCCGACCAGCGGACGCGTCACGCTCGACGGGCGAGAGGTCACGGGCCCCGGCGCCGATCGCGGCATGGTGTTTCAGTCCTACACCCTGTTCCCCTGGCTGACGGTGCGGGAGAACATCGCCTTCGGCCTGCGCGAGCGCGGCGTTGCGCAAGAAGAACGCCACAAGATCGCCGACGCTTTCATCCGGCGGGTCGGGCTGTCGGGCTTCGAAAATCACTGGCCTAAGCAGCTGTCGGGCGGCATGCAGCAGCGCACCGCGATCGCCCGCGCGCTGGCCAACGATCCGAAGATCCTGCTGCTCGACGAGCCGTTCGGAGCGCTCGACAACCAGACGCGCGCGCTGATGCAGGAAATGCTGCTCGGGATCTGGGAGCGCGACCAGAAGACGGTGCTGTTCGTCACCCACGACATCGAGGAAGCGATCTTCCTCGGCAGCCGCGTCATCGTCATGAGCGCGCGGCCCGGCCGCATCAAGGCCGAGATCGCGGTCGACCTGCCGCATCCGCGCTCCTACAAGATCAAGACCACGCCTGAATTCGTCGCCCTGAAGGAGCGGCTGGTCGAGGAGATCCGCACCGAGGCCCTGAAGGTCGCCGAACAGGCCTGAGAGCCTGTTTCTCCGTCATGCCCGGCCTTGTGCCGGGCATCCACGTCTTTGCTTCAATCGGACAAGAAAGACGTGGATGGCCGGGACAAGCCCGGCCATGACGAAGCAGCGCCAGTTGAGGAAAGCCGACGATTGGCTGCGCTGTCAGTGGCTGATCATCCAGGGACGCGCGGTGGGAAACCCCTTGGCGCCGCTCTTGGTCTTGGTCATCAGCCGTGCCGGCTTCTTCCTTCCCGTCGAGCAGCAGCCGCAGCCCGGGCCGTGCGCGGCCTTATATTGATCGAGCGTCTTCGGCGCGTGCCGGCTCTGCTCATTGGTGGCGTGCGCCTTGCGCTTGTCCGAGGGCATGCAGAAGAACGCCGGCGCGGTCAAGATCACGCGCGGCGACGTCGCCTCGCATTGCGGGCAGTCCTGCGGCAGGTCGCATTCCGCCATCGGCCGCATGTCGGTGAACGGGCCGCAGTCGTTGCAGAGATATTCGTAGATCGGCATTTCCTTAATCCTTGCGCGGTCGTGTGAAGTCCGGCGATGGATGCGGGGCGGCCAATACGCAGCCGTCCCGCACCCTTCGCGCAGGGATCACCTAAAGGATCACTTGTCCGGCGAGATCGGCATCTGCACGTCGCCCTTGATGTGCTTGATCGGTCCCGCCGACGACGGCATGACGTCGAAGTCGAAGATCTCCGTCGGCAGCCACAACGTGGCGCAGGCATTCGGCACGTCGACGACGCCGGAGATGTGGCCCTGGCACGGCGCGGTGCCGAGGATCGAGTAGGCCTGGGCGCCGGAGTAGCCGAACTTCTTCAGATATTCGATCGCGTTCAGGCAGGCCTGGCGATAGGCGATGTGGACGTCGAGATAATGCTGCTTGCCGGCCTCGTCGACCGAGATACCCTCGAAGATCAGATAGTCCTTGTAGTTCGGCGTGATCGGCGACGGCTTGAACACGGGGTTCTTGATGCCGTATTTCGACACGCCGTCCTTGATGACATCGACCTTGATGTGCAGCCAGCCGGCCATTTCGATGGCGCCGCAGAAGGTGATCTCGCCGTCGCCCTGGCTGAAATGCAGATCGCCCATCGAGAGCCCGCCGCCCGGCACATAGACCGGGAAGTAGATTTTCGAGCCGCGCGACAGATCCTTGATGTCGCAATTGCCGCCATGCTCGCGCGGCGGCACGGTGCGGGCGCCCTCGAGGCCGATCTTGGCCTTGACGTCGCCCTTGGCCTGGCCGGCATGGGCGGTCGGCGCGAACGGCGGGTTGGCGAGGCCCGGCACCCGGGTCGGGTTGGTCGCGATCAGTTCGGCTTCGCGCGCGTTCCATGCGGCAAGCATCTTGGCGTCGGGCAGACAGCCGATCAGGCCGGGATGGATCAGGCCGGCGAAGTTCACGCCGGGGACGTGGCGCGATGAGGTGTAGAGGCCCTTGATGTCCCAGATCGACTTCTGTGCCAGCGGGAAATGGTCGGTGAGGAAGCCGCCGCCATTCTGCTTGGAGAAGAAGCCGTTGAAGCCCCACAGGCTCTCCTTCAAGGGACCGACGTCGAGCAGGTCGACGACGAGGAGATCGCCGGGCTCGGCGCCCTTGACGCCGATCGGGCCGGACAGGAAGTGCACGATCGACAGATCGATATCGCGCACGTCGTCGGCTGAATCGTTGTTCTTGATGAAGCCGCCGGTCCAGTCGACGGTCTCGATGATGAAGTCGTCGCCGGGGCTGACCCACTCGACGATCGGAACCTCCGGATGCCAGCGGTTATGGATCTTGTCGTTTTCATAGGCCGACTTGCTGAGATCGACCTTGATTAGTGTATCTGGCATCGCATTGCTCCCCTTCGTTTACTGGTGGTTACACAGACAGATATTTCGAGATCTGCGCGGCATCGACGCTGGCGCGCGGATCGTCGCGGACGATCTCGCCGTTCTCGATGACGAGCACGCGGTCGGCGATATCGAGGGCGAAGCTCAGGACTTGCTCGGAGACGACGATCGACAGCCCGCGCTCGTCGCGGATCCGCTTCAGGGTGCGCGCCATGTCCTTGATGATCGACGGCTGGATGCCTTCGGTCGGCTCGTCCAGCAGCAGCACCTTCGGCTTGGTCGCCAGCGCGCGGGCGATCGCGAGCTGCTGCTGCTGTCCACCCGAGAGATTGCCGCCGCGGCGGCCCTTCATCTCGAGCAGCACCGGAAACAGCTCATAGATGTCGCCCGGTACCTCGGAGCCGCCTGAGACCACGAGCCCGGTCTCGATGTTCTCCTTCACCGTCATCGTGGAGAAGATCATGCGACCCTGCGGCACATAGGCGAGCCCCTTCGCGACCCGCTCGTAGCTCTTCATCGCGCCGAGCTCGGTGCCGTCCATGGTCACCTTGCCGCTCTTGGCCGGCAGGATGCCCATCAGCGACTTCATCAACGTGGTCTTGCCCATGCCGTTGCGGCCCATGATCGCGACGATCTCGTTGGGTGCCACCGAGACGTTGAGGCCGTGCAGCACCTCGCTCTGGCCGTAGGCGACGTGAAGATCATTGATTGCCAGCATCGTCCCAGTTCCTCAGTGGCCCAAATACACTTCGATGACTTTCGGATCGTTCTTGACGTGCTCCATCGTTCCCTCGGACAGGATCTGTCCCTGGTGCAGCACCGTGACCTTGTGCGCGATGTCCTCGACGAACTTCATGTCGTGCTCGATCACCAGCACCGAACGGTCCTTGATGATGCGGTTGAGCAGCTCGGCCGTCTTGGCGCGCTCGGACACGCTCATGCCGGCGACCGGCTCGTCGAGCATCAAGAGGTCCGGATCCTGAATCAGCAGCATGCCGATCTCGAGCCACTGCTTCTGGCCATGGCTCAACTGGTCGGCATAGGTGTTGAGCTTGTCCTTCAGGAAGATCATCTCGGCGACCTCCTCGACCCGCTGCTTGACCGTGTCGTCGCGCTGGAAGGTCAGCGAGCCGAACACGGTGCGGCCGCGCGGAAAGGAAATCTCAAGGTTCTCGAACACGGTGAGATCCTCGAACACCGACGGCGTCTGGAATTTGCGCCCCACCCCGGCCTGCACGATCTCGTTCTCGCGCAACCTGGTCAGCTCCTGGCCGCGGAACTGGATCGAGCCTGACGTCGCCCTGGTCTTGCCGCAGATCAGGTCGAGCACCGTGGTCTTGCCGGCGCCGTTCGGGCCGATGATGACGCGTATCTCGTTCTCCTCGACATAGAAGGAGAGATCGTTCACCGCCTTGAAGCCGTCGAAGGACACAGTGAGACCGGAGACCGCGAGCAGGAAGTCCTTGGGCTGATGGCCGACGAGCATGATGATCCCTCCTCACTCGGCCGGTGCGCCGTCGGCGATCAGGCCGGCCGCCGATTTCGATTTGCGTGATGCCAACAGGCGATCGATGCGCCGCTGGACGTGGTCCGCCCAGATGCCGGAGAGCCCGTTCGGGAACGCGAGCACGACCGCGATGAACAGCGCGCCGAGGCCGAACAGCCAGAGCTGCGGGAAGGACTCCGAGAGGCTGGTCTTGGCGAAATTGACCAGCAGCGCGCCCCAGACTGCGCCGAAGATCGACATCCGGCCGCCGACCGCGGTGTAGATCACCATCTCGATCGACGGAACGATGCCGACGAAGGATGGCGACATGAAGCCGACCTCGAGCGTGAACATGGCGCCGCCGATCGCAGCGAACACCGCCGCGGCGCAGAACGCGAAGATCTTGAAGTTGGCGACGCTGTAACCGGAGAAGCGCACGCGATCCTCCTGCTCCCGCATTGCTACCAGGATGCGCCCGAGTTTTGTCAGGCGGATGAACTGCGCGACGCAGATGCAGCCGAACAGCAGCACAACCTCGACGAAATACAGAATGAACTTGGCGTGATCGGTGCGGATGTCCCAGCCGTGCAGCGTGCGCAAGTCGGTAATGCCGTTGATGCCACCGGTGTAGCCTTGCTGCCCGACAATCAGAATAGTGAGGATCGCGGCGATCGCTTGCGTGATGATGGCAAAGTACACGCCGCCGACCCGACGCTTGAACATCGCGGCACCGATGATCAGCGCGAAGACCGCGGGAACCAGCAAGATCGCAAGCAGCGTGACCGGGAAGCTGTGGAACGGCTTCCAGAAGAAAGGCAGCGAGGTGAGCTGGTTCCAGTCCATGAAGTCGGGGATGCCCGGCGTCGACTGGATCTTGGTGTTCGCGACCGACGACGCCTCGAGCTTGAGGTACATCGCCATGCAGTAGCCGCCGAGGCCGAAGAACACGCCCTGCCCCAGGCTCAGGATGCCGCCATAGCCCCAGCACAGCACGAGGCCGATCCCGACGAAGGCGTAGGTCAAATATTTGGCGACGAGGTTGAGGCGGAAGATATCCAGCGACAGCGGCAGGATGACAAACAACAGCACCGCGAGCGCAAGGAAGCCGAGCAGTTCGGAGCGATTGAAAAAGCGCGAGTTGATGATCATGACCAGCCTGCTTGTTCTTATTTGCGGACCTTGAGCGCGAAGAGCCCCTGCGGACGCACCATCAGGATCGCGACGATCGTCAGCAGCGTGATCACCTTGGCCATCGATCCCGACAGGAAGAACTCCAGCGTCGATTGGGTCTGCGAGATCGAGAAGGCGGAGGCGATGGTGCCGAACAGCGAGGCGGCGCCGCCGAACACGACCACCAGGAAGGTGTCGACGATGTAAAGCTGGCCGGCGGTCGGCCCGGTCGAGCCGATCATGGTGAAGGCCGAGCCGGCGATCCCGGCGATGCCGCAGCCGAGGCCAAAGGTGTAACGATCGACCTTCTCGGTATTGATGCCG
The DNA here is from genome assembly GCF_020194035.1 of Bradyrhizobium sp. BRP56. Classification (NCBI taxonomy): domain Bacteria; kingdom Pseudomonadati; phylum Pseudomonadota; class Alphaproteobacteria; order Hyphomicrobiales; family Nitrobacteraceae; genus Bradyrhizobium; species Bradyrhizobium sp. BRP56. Next base: position 61,021 of record NZ_JADYVV010000028.1, on the reverse strand, counting down.
ACGGCGCCCGCCATCACGCGGTTCTGCACCACGGCGCGTACCTGCTTGCCCCAGCTTGACCAGAACAGCACATAGGCGACCGCGATCGTGATCAGGATGGTCAGCGCCATCACGAACATGCCGTTGATCGGAATCTGGATGGAGTCGGTCGCCTGCCAGGAGCCCATCATCCATTCCGGCAGTTCGACGCCGACCTCGCGCGCGCCGAAGACCGAACGATAGGCCTGCTGCAGGATCAGGCTAAGGCCCCAGGTCGCCAACAGCGTGTCGAGCGGGCGCTTGTAGAGATGGCGTATCAGCGCCCACTCGACCAGCATGCCGAGCGCGCCTGACGCAATGAACGCGAGGATCATTGCGATGAAGAAGTAACCGGGGAACAGCCAGGGCGCGACGTGCTGCACGGCGTTCGACGTCATCCAGGTGACGTACGCCCCCAGGATCATGAACTCGCCATGGGCCATGTTGATGACGCCCATCTGGCCGAAGATGATGGCAAGTCCGAGCGCCATCAGCACATAGACGGAGAACAGGATGAGCCCGGCAAATCCCTGCATCGCAAGGATGGCGCCAAGATCGCTGATCGAATAGTCGCCGAACATCTGGTCCTCCGTCATTCCAAGGGGCACGCGCCGCCGGTCAAGCGACGCTCGTTCCGTGGCGTGGACGATGACGTCTACGCCGCGATGCGTTGTGGAGCTTCGTAGCCCGGGTGAGCCGGTGCGATACCCGGGACGGTCCCGCATATCGCTCCGCTCATGCGGGCTACTGGCTCACTGGTAGCCCTTGGGGAACGGATCCGGCTCGACGAGATCGGCGGTCTCGTAGATCAGCTCATACTGGCCATCGGCCTTGGCGCGTCCGACGCGGGTCTTCGACCAGAGGTGATGGTTCTCGTGGATCCGGACGTAACCTTCCGGCGCGCCCTTGAACTCGACGCCGGGCGATGCGGCCGCGATCTTGTCGATGTCGAAGCTCTGCGCCTTCTCCACCGTCAATTTCCACAGCCACGGGCCGAGATAGGCAGCCTGGGTGACGTCGCCGATCACCGTCTTCTCGCCCCACATCTTCTTGAATGCGGGCACGAAGGCCTTGTTGTTCGGATTGTCGAGCGACTGGAAGTACTTCATGCAGGCATAGGCGCCGGCGATGTTCTCACCGCCGATACCGTCGATCTCGTCCTCGGTGACCGAGATCGTCAGCAGCGTCTGCTTGGACAGGTCGATGCCCGCCGCCTTGAGCTGCTTGTAGAATGCGACGTTCGAGCCGCCGACGATGATCGCGTAGATCACGTCCGGTTTGGTCAGCTTGATCTTGTTGATGACCGAGTTGAACTGGGTCGAGCCGAGCGGGAAGTATTCCTCGCCGACCACCTTGCAGCCCTGCAGATGGTTCTCGATGTGCTTGCGCGCGATCTTGTTCGAGGTGCGCGGCCAGATGTAGTCCGAGCCGAGCAGGTAGAAACTCTTGGCGCCCTTGGTCTTGTTGACCCAGTCGAGGCCGGCGATGATCTGCTGCGTCGCCTCCTGCCCGGTGTAGATCACGTTCTTGGACTGCTCGAGGCCTTCATAGAAGGTCGGGTAGTACAGCATGCCGTTGTACTGCTCGAACACCGGCAGCACCGCCTTGCGCGAGGCCGACGTCCAGCAGCCCATCACGGCCGCGCATTTGTCATTGACCAGCAGCTTCTTGGCCTTTTCCGCGAAGGTCGGCCAGTCGCTGGCGCCGTCTTCCTGGATGAATTTGATCTTGCGGCCGAGCACGCCGCCGGCGGCATTGATCTGCTCGATCGCGAGCTTCTCGGCCTCGACCGACCCGGTCTCGGAGATCGCCATGGTGCCGGTCACGGAGTGCAGGATGCCGACCGTGACCTCGCTATCGGTGACTGCAAGACCCGTGGTATTGACCGCAGAGGTTGCAGGAACGTCGGCAAATGCCGGACGGCCCAGCATCGAAACGGCCGGCAATGCCGCCATTCCCATCAAGAGCTTGCGCCGGAGCGGAGACTTCAGGCCTGGTTTTGGTTCGTCTGACATGAGCACCCCATCTGGTTCGAGAACGCTTATTGATCAGGCGAGGATTGCTCACTTTTGTGCAGCGCACTGATACGTGAGATCGCGTATACTGCACCGCAAAATAGCGACGTAGGTTTTTGGTACGGGATTTGCCCGCGATCAGCGCATCGTGGACCAGGAGTTCAAACGAGTGGCAGGGCGGCAGCGGATAGACCGCGTCAGGCGCCAGTACAATCAATGGGTCGCCAACCAGACGCTGGAAGACTACGCGCTGCGCTTCACCGCCAAGAGCGCGCGGCGCTGGTCCGCCGCCCGCGTCGCCAACACCGCGCTCGGCGCGATCTCCTTCCTCGCGCTGGAGGCGATCGGCGGCACCATCACGCTGAACTATGGCGCGATGAACGCCTCCGCCGCGATCCTGGTCGTCAGCGTCATCATCTTCCTCTGCGGGCTGCCGATCGCCTACCATGCCGCGAAAAGCGGCATCGACATCGACCTGCTGACCCGCGGCGCCGGCTTCGGCTATATCGGCTCGACCATCACCTCGCTGATCTACGCCTCCTTCACCTTCATCTTCTTCGCGATCGAGGCGGTGATCCTGGCCAGCGCGCTCGACATGTGCTTCGGCATCCCGCGGCCGATCGGCTATTTGATCAGCGCAGTCGTGATCATTCCGCTGGTTATCTACGGCATCACGCTGATCAGCCGCTTCCAGCTCTGGACCCAGCCGCTGTGGATCATCCTCCACATCATGCCGTTCGCGGCGATCGCCTGGGCGAATCCGCATTCGTTCACCGAGTGGCGCAAATTCGCCGGCGATCACGGCGATCCCGCAGGGAATCTCGATCTGTTGCTGTTCGGCACCGCGGCCTCCGTCGTGTTCGCGCTGGTGGCGCAGATCGGCGAGCAGGTCGACTTCCTGCGCTTTCTGCCGCGTGACCGCCGCACCTCGCGCAAGGCCTGGTGGATCGCGCTGCTGAGCGCCGATCCCGGCTGGATCGTGCTCGGCGCGCTCAAGCTGCTGGCCGGCTCGTTCCTCGCCTTCTTCGCGCTCAGCCACGGCGTCTCGGCCGAGCACGCGGCCGAGCCGGCCAACATGTATCTCGAAGCCTTCCGCTACGTGCTGTCGCAGCCGGATCTGGCAATGGCGCTGACCGGGACATTCGTGATCCTGTCGCAGGTCAAGATCAACGTCACCAACGCCTATGCCGGCTCGATCGCCTGGTCGAATTTCTTCTCCCGCCTCACCCACTCGCATCCCGGCCGCGTGGTGTGGCTGGTGTTCAATGTTGTCGTCGCGCTGCTGCTGATGGAGATCGGCGTCTACAAGGCGCTGGAGCAGACGCTCGCGCTCTACTCCAACGTCGCAATCGCCTGGGTCGGCGCGCTGGTGGCCGATCTCGTCGTCAACAAGCCGCTCGGCCTGCGGCCGCAGCACATCGAGTTCAAGCGCGCCCATCTCTGCGATATCAATCCGGTCGGCGTCGGCGCGATGACGATCGCCACCGTGGTCTCGATCAGCGCGTTCTACGGCCTGTTCGGCCCGACCGCGAAGGCGCTATCGGCCTTCGTTGCGCTTGCGGTCGCGTTCGTCACGGCTCCCCTGATCGCCTGGGCCACCGACGGCAAGTACTACATCGCCCGCAAGCCGAAGCGGAGCTGGCAGAACATTGAATCGATCCAGTGCTGTATCTGCGAGCATGCGTTCGAGCCCGAGGACATGGCCTCCTGCCCGGCCTATGCCGGCCCGATCTGTTCGCTGTGCTGCTCGCTCGACGCACGCTGCCATGACCTCTGCAAGCCGCATGGCCGGATCGGCGCACAGGTCTCGGACGCGCTGGGCAAGGTGATGCCGCAGCCGATCTATGCCCGCATCAACTCGCAGCTTGGGCATTATCTCGGCGTGTTCGCCGTCTCAGCCGGCCTCGTGGCGTTGGTGCTCGGCCTGATCTACCTGCAGACCACGGCAGCCGTGCATGCCAACGAATTGCTGGCCGACGTGCTCTGGAAGGTGTTCTTTGCGCTGACCCTGATCATCGGCGTCGTCGCCTGGCTGTTCGTGCTGGCGCAACAGAGCCGGCGCGCCGCGGAAGCGGAAACGCGCCGGCAGACCATGCTGCTGATCCAGGAGATCGACGCCCACAAACGCACCGACGCCGAACTGCAGCGCGCCAAGGAGGTCGCGGAATCGGCCAATCTCGCCAAGAGCCGCTACGTCGTGGGCCTCAGCCACGAGCTTCGCTCGCCGCTGAATGCGATCTCCGGCTACGCGCAATTGCTGGAGCAGGACGATAGCCTGCAGGTGCGGCCGCGCGAGCAAGTGCGCGTCGTCCGCCGCAGCGCCGATCATCTGTCGGGGCTGATCGACGGCATCCTCGATATCTCCAAGATCGAGGCCGGCCGCCTCTATTTGTCGCGCGACGAAGTGCGGTTGAACGATTTCCTCGAGCAGCTGGTCGGCATGTTCCGCCTGCAAGCCGCAGCAAAGGGCATCGACTTCGTGTTCAAACGGCCGGCCGTGCTGCCCGTCGTCGTCTATGCCGACGAGAAGCGGCTGCGGCAGATCCTGATCAACCTGCTGTCGAATGCGATCAAGTTCACGCAATCCGGCCAGGTGCAGTTCGTGGTGCATTACCGCAGCCCGGTCGCAGAGTTCGAGGTGATCGATACCGGGCCGGGCATCCAGCCCGACGACCTCGAGCGGATCTTCGCGCCGTTCGAGCGCGGCGCACTCGGCGTCACCCAGCCGCAGACCGGCACCGGGCTCGGGCTCACCATCAGCCGCCTGCTCGCGGGTGTGATGGGCGGCGACATCAAGGTTCTGAGCACGGTCGGCACCGGCAGCACCTTCCGCGTCAAGCTGCTGCTGTCGGAGGTCACCAATCCGCGGCGCGATGCGCCGGTCGATGCTGCCGTGTACGGCTATCACGGTCCGCGCAAGACCATCCTGATCACCGACGACGACCCGACCCACCGCGACCTCCTGCGCGAGATCCTGACGCCGCTCGGCTTCATCCTGCTCAGCGCGCCGGACGGACCGGGCTGCCTTGCCCTCGCGCAGCATTGCCGGCCGGACCTGTTCCTGCTCGATATTTCGATGGCGGGCATGGACGGCTGGACGGTCGCCGAAACCCTACGCTCCGAAGGCCATCACCAGGCACGCATCCTGATGATCTCGGCCAGCGCGCTGGAGGCTCATGGCGCGCCGCTGGCGCAACCATTCCATGACGGCTACCTGATGAAGCCGATCGACATTCCGCGGCTGCTCGAGACCATCCGCCAATTGCTCAAGATCGAGTGGCAGTATGAGGCCGAGCCGGCCGCGCCTCCGCAATGGAAGCCCGAGAGTGGTTCGCGGCCGCCGGTGAAATATGTCGAAGAGCTGATCAGCCTCGGCCAGCTCGGCTATGTCAGGGCGATCCAGCTCAAGCTCGACGAGATCGGCAATGAGTGTCCTGAACATGCCGATTTCGTCGGCCAGATGCGCACGCTGATCGACCGGTTCGATCTCGATCAATATATGGCGACGTTGAAGACATTGCACAGCTATGACCATTGAACAGAAGAAGCGCGACGTCGCGCTCGTCGTCGACGACTCACCCGAGACGTTGCGTCTCTTGACCGATGCGCTCGACGGCGCCGGCATGACCGTGATGGTCGCACTTGACGGTGCCTCCGCGATGCGCATCGTCGAACAGATCACGCCCGATATCGTGCTGCTGGATGCCGTGATGCCCGGCATGGACGGTTTCGAGACCTGCCGGCGGCTGAAGCGCGACGCAGGGCTCGACGGCGTGCCGATCATCTTCATGACGGGGCTCGCCGAGACCGAGCACATCGTGCGCGGGCTGGAGGCCGGCGGCGTCGACTATGTGACGAAGCCGATCGTGGTCGAGGAGATGCTCGCGCGCATCCGGGTCCATCTCGCCAATGCGCGGATGACGCAAAGCGCCCGCGCGGCGCTCGATGTCTCCGGCCGCTATCTGCTCGCCGTGAACAGCGCCGGCGCGCTGCTGTGGGCGACGCCGCAGGCACAGCGACTGCTGTCGGATACGCTCGCCGACGCCGCCGACAATTTCGTGCTGCCGGATCCGATGCCGCAATGGCTCGAACAGGCGCAGAAAGGCAAGACCGGATCGAAGACCGCGACCATGGCGTCGTTCCCCGGCAACGAGCAGCTGCGGCTGCAATATATGGGTAAGCTCGGCCCGAACGAATTCCTGCTGCGGCTCGCCAAGGACACCAGCGGCGACATGCCGGCCGAGTTCTCCAGCGAGCTCGGCCTGACCACCCGGGAGGGCGAGGTGCTTTCCTGGCTCTCCAAGGGCAAGACCAACCGCGACATCGCGCAGATCCTCGGCCTCAGCCCGCGCACCGTCGACAAGCACCTCGAGCAGATCTACGCCAAGCTCGGGGTCGAGAACCGCACCGCCGCCGCCGCGATCGCGGTCAACGCAAGGCATCGCAAGTCTTGATCGAGCGCCCTCTGCACCTCGCGCACCGAAACGTACGCGAGGCACGGAGGACGCTACGCGTCCACAGTCGGCGAACTGCCTTTCCGATCAGCCGGCGCGGCAGATTCCAACGACACGTCCTGTTCCGGCGGCTGCGTCTTTCGCCACTGCGCCGGCGTCACGCCCATGTGGCTCTTGAAGGCGCGCTGAAAGGCGGCCTCGGATTGATACCCGACCATCTCTGCCACGGCGCCCGTCGAAAGCGACGATCCCTTCAGCTCGTTCGCCGCAAGCGTCATCCTGATATCGGTGAGCAGATCGCTGGCCGATCGCCCAAGCTTGTCCTGGAACTGCCGCGCCAGCGTGGCGCGCGACATGTTGCAAAGCCGAGCGAGCTCCGGCAGCGACCACGCACGCGCGGGCTCCTTGAACATGGCGGCCACGGCCGGTGCGAGCCTGGGATCGCCGACCAGGGCGAGAAGTCCCCGTGACGTTGCATCGGTCTCGCTGGCAAGCCGCAGCACAAGCGCGAACATTGCCGTGGACAGCGCATTCAGCATGGCGTGGCCGCCCAGATGATCGTCGGCCGTTTCGCTGCGCATCAGCGACACGAGGCCGGCGAGCTGCGCAGCCGTTCCCTTTCCCGCACGCGTGCCGGCATGCACGACAAGACGCGGCGGAAGATAACCGCGCAACAGACGGTCGTGTGGCGGTGCAATCGCGAAGTGCCCGCACAACAGGTCAAGCCGTTCGTCCGATCCGAGGTTTTCGCTGATCGTGAAATTCTCCGCCGCCCGGTTGCGCGCCGGCAGCGGTGTCGCCCCGCTTCCGTCGTGCATCACGTGTCGCGGGTTGCCGGGAAGCAGGAGGATGTCGCCGGGCTTCAGCAGCAACGGCCGTCCGCCCGCGGCGTCGTCCAGGATCGCCGAGCCGGCAAGCACCGCATGATAGGGGATTTCGCTGGTTACACCCGGTCCCTGCTCGATACGCCAGGGCACGCTGTAGCTGCAGCGCAGGTCGAGCCGCCCGCGCACCGGCATCATCTCGAACAGCCGGCTGAGCCAATCCATGGCAATCCCCTCGAAGCAGCGCATGAGACGATTGAGCATATAAAAGAGCAATATGAACATTCAATGTCTCAAACCTCGATCCTACCGTCGCTCCGCAATCGTTCACCACCCCGAACAAGGAGTGCCATATGTCTCGTCTCTCAGTTCCGAACCTCGAAGCCGATACCGGTCCGTCGGGCCAGGTCTACGCCCAGATCAAGAAGGCGATCGGCGCCGTCCCGAACACCTACGCGGCGATTGCGGCTCACGGTCCGGCCGCGCTCAAGTCGATCCTCGCGGCCGATGCCGTGCTGACCGGCGGCAGCCTGCCCCGGCGCGACCTGGAGGTCGTCAAGCTCGTGATCAGCGCTGCCGGCGGCTGCGATTATTGTGTCGCCGCGCACTCGCATCTCGCCAGGCTCGCCGGCGTGAATGCGGATGTGCTCAAGCAGATCCGCAGCGGCGCGCCGACCGGTGACGCCAAGCGCGATGCGCTCGTGCATTTCGTGCGCAAGCTCGCGCAGTCGAGCGGCACCGTCAGCGACGAGGATTTCGCCGCGATCAAGTCCGCCGGCTACAGCGACGCGCAGCTGGTCGAGATCAGCCTGGCGTTTGCGACCACGGTCTTCACCAACATCTTCAACCGCATCAACGACACCGACATCGACTTCCCGGCAGTCGCGTGAAGCGACCGAGCGATGTCACGCGAAAGGATCACGACCATGACCACGCTTGCCAACACCACACAAAATCCGCTTGTCCGCGCGCTCGACAGGTCCGGCCTGCTGGCGGAGGATCTCGACTATCACATCGTCCGGGCCGCGATGGTGATCATGTTCTTGTTCTTCGGTTACCAGAAGTGGTTTCCGTACGAATTCGAACGGCTGGTCCCGTTCATCAGCAACGGGCCGCTGATCTGGTGGCTGTACCCAGCGTTCGGCCACGCCGGCGCCAGCTACTTCCTTGGCGCCTCGGAATGGACGTTCGGTTCGCTGCTGCTCGCGGGCTTCTGGGACAAGCGGCTCGGCGTGCTCGGCGCCCTCGGCTCGACCGGCACCTTCATCGCGACGGTCACCATCATTCCGTTCATGCCCGATGGCTGGGACGTTGCCGCCGGTGGCTTCCCCGCGATGACCGGTAACATGCCGTTCCTGATGAAGGACGTCGTTCTGCTCGCCGTCTCGCTCTACCTGCTGCGACAGGACGTGGTTCGTCTGATCAGGCAATAGCTGATCACGATTGATCGCCGGTGGGCCTCGGGCGTGCCGGCGATCGCGCGTGGTATTGAGCAGACGCAGCATTTCTCTCGAACACAACGACATGGCAGTCACTATGTTGCACGGGTCCGGCGGCGCCTGCTCCTTAAGGCCGAACCATAACCCATTGCCGAACTTGCATAATGCCGTGAAAATCGGCCACGCGCACCGCGCGATCGGCTGCGCTGCCGCCCGCTCGACGACGCACCGCCGCTTCCATGCACGAATGATCCGGTAGCTCTCCGGCCATGAACATAGTTCCGCCGCGCGGTCTGCGCTAAAAAGGAGCGCCGGTGTTGTTCTGGGGTGAGTTGATGAAGAAGGACGACGTCACATGCCCGCGTTGCGGGGCTGGATTCCGACGCCTTGAGCTGGCATCCGGGTCAGGAAGTGAGGGCGAGTATCGCTGCCCGGTTTGCGAGACGACCCTCGAGCAGTTCGATGGCGACAAGCTTGTCGCTTACCGCCTGACCATCCAACCCTCGATTCGCGGGTTGAAGACCTAGCGGCCCCGCTGCATGGAATGCCGGAGCAAATCTGGATCACGATCTCCGCTTCAGGACATAGCTGTCCATGATCCAGCCGTGCCGCTCACGTGCCTCTCGTCGCGCGGCAACGATGCGAGGGCCGATCTCTGCCAGTTCACCCGCCATGACGATCTGATCGGGCATGCTGAGATAGGCGCCCCACCAGATTTGCAGCCCGGCAGGATCCAGCGTCTGGAAGGCGGCGCCGCCGTCGAGCATCACGACCACGGTGTCGACGCCGGGCGGCCAGCCGCCCTCGCGCAGCCGCCGGCCGGTCGTGACGAGGAACGGCTCGCCGATCTCATTGAGCGGCAGCGCATGCGCCGCGCACAGCGCCTGGATCGACGTGATGCCGGGGATCACCTCGATCGATGGCAACGGATCGAGCCGTCGCGCAATCCGCAGGCTCGAATCGTAGAGCGAGGGATCGCCCCAGATCAGCAGGGCGACGCGTCCCTCCCCGCCGAGATGGCGCGCGATTTCCTTCGACCACGTCGCGGCGATCGCATCGTGCCAATCGTCCACGCCCTTGCGATAGTCCTCCTCACCGGCGTCACGCACCGGCAGGTCGAACTCGGCAATGCGTGTGCGGTCGTTGCTCAACGCTTCCGCGCAGATGGTGCGACGCAACTCGGCGAGATCCGACTTCGCCGTCCCCTTGCGCGGGATCAGGATCAGGTCGGCGGCATTGATCGCGGCGGTCGCAGCGAAAGTGAGCTGCCGGGGATCACCACAACCGATGCCGATCAGGGACAGCGTCAACATGGCCGCGTCACCCTCGCTCCGGCGCCAGCGCACCGAACAGAATGACGGCAGCCGCCGTGGCCGCGCCTGCCTGCGTGAGCTGTTCGGCCAGCGCTGCGATCGTGGTGCGAAGCAGCCGCTCGTCGGCGTGGCCGAGCGATTCCGCCAGCAGTGCGGGCGTGTCGGGCGCGAGGCCGTGCGCGATCAGCCTTGCGGCCAATGCCGGGAAGGTCCGCCGCCCCATATAGACGACGGTGGTCGCTTCCGGATCGGCCAGCGCCGCCAAGTTCAGGTCCGCGGGCAATTCGCCCGTCACATCGGCGCCGGTGACAAACTGGACCCGACGCGAGGTCAGCCGTCGCGTCAGCGGAATGCCGGCCTGCGCGGCGGCAACCGACGCCGAGGTCACGCCGGGAATGATCTCGTAGCCGATGCCGGCCACGCGCAGCGCTTCGATCTCCTCCTCGAGCCGTCCAAAAATGCCGGCGTCACCGGATTTCAGCCGCACCACCCGCACGCCGGCGGCGGCATAATCGACCAGCAGCCGGCTGACATGGTGCTGCTTCGCCGACAGGCGGCCGGCGCGCTTGCCGACCGCGACGAGATTGGCGCCGGCGCGCGCGAGATCGAGGATCGCGCCCGAAGCAAGATCGTCATAGAGCACCACATCGGCCTCGCGCAGCCGCGCCGCTCCCTTCATGGTCAGGAGTTCGGGATCGCCGGGACCGGCCGAGACGAAGGAAACGAATCCGCTCACCGGTCCTCCGCAATCAGATGGAAGAATGTACCCGTCGCACAGCCGCGCCGCGATCCGGTCTCCGCAACGATCGTACCGGTCGCATCACGCACCACCGCGAGCGGCGTGTCGGGCTGCGCGATGATCGTCGAATAGTGAAACTCGTGGCCGCGCAGGCGTGCGCCCGGGCCGTGGCCGGGCATCGGCGCGGCAAGCTCGGCGAGCCGGTAGCCCAGATGCATGCGGCGCTTGGCATAGCTCGTCTCAAGGCCGAGCAGGCCCGCCATCTCGTGGCGCACGCCGTCGGCGTCGGTCAGCGCGGCGCCCAGCACAATGTAGCCGCCGCATTCGCCATGCACCGGCCTGGTCTCGGCGAAGGCGCGGAGCTGCGCAAAAAATCGCCTGTTGGCCGCGAGTCGGCCGGCATGCAGTTCGGGATAGCCGCCGGGCAGCCAGCACACATCGGCATCCGCATCGGGGCCTTCATCCGCAAGCGGCGAGAACGTCACGATCTCAGCGCCGGCCGCGCGCCAGGCTTCCAGCATGTGCGGATAGACGAACGAGAATGCGGCATCGCGCGCCAGCGCAATGCGCTGGCCGGGCGGCGTGATGTCCAGGCTGGGCACGGCGGATTGCGGTGACCAGACCTCGGCCGATTTCAGCACGGCGTCGAGATCGACATGCTCGGCGACGAAGCGTGCGGCTTCGTCAATCAGACCGTCGATTTGAGCCTGCTCTTCGGCCTGTACCAGGCCGAGGTGACGCTTCGGCAAGGCGATCTCGGCGTGGCGCGGCAGCGATCCCAATACCGGAATGCCCGCACCTTCCATGGCATTGCGCACCAGCGCTTCATGCCGCGCGCTCGCGACGCGATTGAGGACGACGCCCGCAAGCCGAACGCCGGGGCGAAAATCACGCAATCCCGCCGCGACCGCCGCCGCGGTCTGCGCCTGACCGGAGGGATCGATCACCAGCAACACCGGCCACTCCATCATCTCGGCGATGTCGGCGGTGGCGCCGGTCCCCGAGACGCCACGCGCGGCGACGCCGTCGAACAGTCCCATCGAGCCTTCTGCCAGCACGAGGTCGGCATCCGCGCCCCGGCCTGCCAAATGCGCGATCGCTTCGCGCGCCATCGCCCAGCTATCGATGTTGACCGACGGGCGTCCGGTGGCGACCGCGTGAAAGGCGGGATCGATGTAATCAGGCCCGCTCTTGAGGCATTGTACCTTGAGACCACGATTGCGATAGGCGCGCGCCAACGCCAGGGTCAGCGTCGTCTTGCCGACACCGGATGCCGGCGCAGAGATGACGAGCCCCGCGGTCATTGCGATGATTCCGGAAAACGCGGCGTCGCCCCGACCGGACGGTAGCGGCGGTCGTAGTCGGCTGCATAGAGACGGCTCTCGGCGAATTCGTCCGCGCCGAGCGTCTTGCCGACCAGAATGAGCGCAGTGCGTTCGAGCTCGGAGCCGACGGCGGTATCGAGCGTCGCGAGCGTGGCGCGCACGATGCGCTGGTCCGGCCAGCTCGCGCGCCAGACGATCGCAACCGGGCAATCCGCGCCGTAATGCGGCGTGAGCTCGGCGATGACCTTGTCGAGCAGATGGATCGAAAGATGGATCGCCAGCACCGCGCCGGTCGCGGCAAAGGCTGCGAGCGTCTCGCCATCCGGCATCGCGCTCGCCCGGCCCGGCGTGCGCGTCAGCACCACCGATTGCGCAAGGCCCGGCAGCGTCAGCTCGGCCTCCAGCGCCGCCGCGGCCGCCGAGAAGGCCGGCACCCCGGGCGTGACTGAACACGGAATCTGCAACGCACGCAGCCGGCGCAGCTGCTCGCCCATCGCCGACCAGACCGACAGATCACCCGAATGCAGCCGCGCAACGTCCTTGCCCTCCGCATGCGCGGTCGCGATCTCGGCAATGATTTCGTCGAGCGACAGTGACGCGGTGTTGACGATGCGCGCATCCGGCGGACAATGCGCCAGTACACCTGAAGGCACCAGCGACCCGGCATAGAGACAAACCGGGCACGAGGCGATGAGATCGCGCCCGCGCAGGGTCAGCAAATCGGCAGCGCCAGGCCCTGCGCCGATGAAATGCACCGTCATTCGCCGTCTCCTTCCGCGATCGCCGCGATGGCCATCCGATCCTGTGACGCGGCCCTGACCGAGATCAGGCGCGCACCGCGCCCTGCTGCAGCGATTGCCGCAGCCTCGGCGACCGAGCCCGTTCCGAATCTTGCCTTGATGAACTCGGATTGCGTTGCAGTCCTTATCTCAGCCAGGATCCCGGCCGGAATGCTCCGGACCGGCAGCCCGAGTTCCCGCGCCAAGTCTCTCAATGCCGCCGCGTCGGCCTTGTCACTCACCGTCGCAACGGCCGCAAGGCCGTCGGAACCGCCGGCCGCGTCGAGCGCGTCGCGCAAGGACGCGACACTGGCATTGCGCCTGAATCCGAGACCAGCGACCTTCATCGGAGCGCGCTCCATTGCACGATCGGCCGTGCGGCCTTCCAGGCGCGATAGCGGCCCAATGGCTCGGCCTGCGCGATCTCGAGTCGCATCAACTCGCCGCCATGACGCTGGTGCAGATCGCAGAGCAGCGCCTCTGTCTCCAGGGTCACCGCATGCGCGACCAGCCGCGTGCCCGGCGCAATCCGCGACCAGATCGCATCGAACATCGCGGCGTCGAGGCCGCCACCGATGAACACGGCATCGGGCGCCGCGAGGTCCGATAAAGCGCCGGGCGCCTCGCCTTCGATGACTGTGATCCGATGCGTCAGGCCGAAGCTCGCCGCATTGCTGCGGATGTTGGCGGCGCGTTCGGTGCGGGCTTCGACGGCGATCGCCGTCCCTCCACACAGCGCCCATTCGATCGAGATCGAGCCCGAGCCCGCGCCGACATCCCACAGCCGCTCACCGGGCCGCGGCGCAAGCGCCGACAGCGCAAGCGCGCGGACCGGCCGCTTTGTCAGTTGCCCGTCATGCACAAAGAGCGCATCGGCAAGACCCGAGCTGCGTGCGATTCCCTGCGCTCCCCGCGCCTCCAGCGCGACTGCGACCAGGCTCTCGCCTGAATCACCCGCATACGAGTCGGCGCGATGCTGTGTGATGGATTCACGCGGTCCGCCAAGCGCCGCAAGCGTCCATATTGCCGACGCCCCCCAACCACGCTCCGTCAGCCAGCGCGCAAGGTCGGAAGCTGCCTTGCCGTCACGCAGCAGGCAGATGATCCGCGCATCGCGCACGAGATGCGGTAACAACCGTTCGAACGGTGCGGCATGAAGACCGAGACAGACACCATTCTCGATACGCCAGCCCAAACGAGCCGCCGCCAGTGAGAACGTCGACGGCGCGGAGTGCGCGACCCACTCACCGGCCTGCAGCTTCTCGACAAGGCTTCCGCCGACGCCATGCCAGAACGGATCGCCCGACGCGAGCACCACCGTCGGACGGCCGCGACAGCTCAGCACGATGTTCGCATCGAACGGCACCGGCCAGACACGGCCACGGTCGGCGATGCCGGCGAGCGCGAGATGCCGTTCGCCGCCGAAAACTGTTTCGGCTTCACGGAGCGCCTTTCGGCTTGCATCGGAGAGGCCGGCAAGGCCATCTTCGCCGATGCCGATGATGGTCAACCAGGGATTATCCATGATGCGCGCCCTGATCCTGGGCGGAACGGCCGATGCCAATCTGCTCGCCGCTGCGATCGCAAGCGCGGGGATCGACGCGGTCTATTCCTATGGCGGCCGCACCCGTGCGCCGGCTGACCAGCCATTGCCGGTCCGCAGCGGTGGTTTCGGCGGCGTCAGCGGTCTTGCCGACTATCTGCAACGCGAAGCCGTCACGCATGTGGTCGATGCGACGCATCCCTTCGCGGCCGAGATGAGCCGCAACGCCATCGCGGCGTGCGCGCAGACCGCAACGCCGCTGCTCGCGCTCGAACGCGCGCCCTGGGACAAAACCTCCGGCGATCGCTGGATCGAGGTCGCGGACGTCGTATCCGCAGCCGCGGCCTTGCCGGACACCCCCTCCCGCGTGTTCCTCGCGATCGGCCGCCAGCACGTCGCGCCGTTCGGCGCCCGGCCGCAGCATGCTTATACGTTGCGGTTCGTCGACCCGCCCGAGCAAGCGCTGCCATTGCCCGATGCCGACGTCATTGTGTCGCGCGGCCCCTTCACGCTCGAGGATGAGCTCGCGATGATGCGCGCGCGTCGCATCGAGTGGATCGTCGCCCGCAACTCCGGCGGAACCGGCGCGCGCGCCAAGATCGACGCCGCCCGCGTGCTCGGCCTTCCCGTCATCATGATCACACGGCCGCCACTGCCCGACAGGCTGCGGGTGGAAAGCGTGAGCGAGGTGATGCAATGGCTCGGTCATCGGACCTGCCTAGGCGCATAGACCCAGCGACCGACCCGCCGTGTCGCCGAATTGCCGACGATCACCAGCGTCCGCATGTCGGCCATCTCCGGCCTCGCGTCGCGCAGTTCGACCGTCTCGATCCGCTGCTCAGACGTGCTGACGGCGCGTGCGAACACCACGATCCGCTCGTCACAGCCCGCCTCGCGCAAGATCTCGAGCGCGCGCCCAAAACCTTCCGGCCGGCTGGCCGAGCGCGGATTGTACATTGCGATCGCGAAATCCGCTTCGGCCGCAAGCCGCAGGCGTTTCTCGATCAACGGCCATGGCTTGAGATTGTCGGAGAGATTGATCGCGCAGAAATCATGACCGAGCGGCGCGCCGGCGCTTGCGGCTGCCGCCAGCATCGCCGTCACGCCGGGCAGAACGCGGATCGGCAGGTCGTGCCATTGCGGCGCGTCCTCCAGCGCTTCGAACACGGCCGATGCCATCGCAAACACGCCGGGATCGCCCGAGGACACCACGACGACGTGGCCCCCTTCCGACGCGAGTCGCAGCGCGTCAGCGGCGCGCTGCAACTCCACGCGATTGTCCGAGGGATGCAGCGTGAGCCCGGCGCGCGGCGGCACGCGGGTCACATAGGGCGCATAGCCGACGATGTCGGTCGCAGCCGCGAGCGCAGCAGAGACCTCCGGCGTGATCAGCGCCTCATCGCCCGGTCCGAGCCCTGCGATGGTCAGCGTGCCGGTCATTGCGCGACCTCCCTGCGCCGCCCCTGCCCGTGCACCAGCACGATCGCAAAATAGGGACAATCGGCCTCGCCGACATCTGCAAGCCGTGCGACGCGCTGATCCGGCATGGTGCCGCGTTCGACGAGCCACGCATCATCGAGGCGCCCTGCGGATGCCAGCGCGCGGCGAATCTTCGGAAGATTGCGACCGGTCTTCATGACGACCAGCGCGTCGGAGCTGCGCATCCGCTCGGCGAGCTCCGCCTCCGGCAGCGTCCCCATCAGAACGGTCGTCACATCGTCGGCCAGCGCAATCGGCTGTCCCACCGAATTCCAGCAGCCGACCATCCCGGGAATGCCGGCGATCACCTCGATCTCGACACGACCCTGCAGCCGCGCATGCAGATGCATGAACGAGCCATAGAAATAGGGATCGCCCTCGCAGAGCACGACGATGTCGATCGCGCGCACAAATCGCGCCAGGCGCTCGGCCCATTCGTCATAGAAGTCGGCCAGCAGCCGCGCATAGTCCGGACTGTCGAACGCGATCTCGGTGGTGACCGGATATTCCATCGGATATTCGCTGACGTCTGCGGCGAGCAAGCCTTCGACAATGCGGCGTGCCTGCCCCGGCTGGCCCTTCTTGCGGAAATAGGCGACGTGCTTCGCGGCACGCACAACGCGGTCGGCGCGCAAGCTCATCAGGTCCGGATCGCCTGGGCCGAGGCCGCAGCAGATGATGCGTCCCATCGCTATTCGCTCCGGCTCGCCAGCGCATTGACGGCGGCAACCGTGATCGCCGAACCACCGAGCCGTCCCTCGACCGTTAGCGCCGGCACGGGGGGCTCAGCCATCAATGCCGCCTTGGATTCCGCCGCGCCGACAAAGCCGACCGGACAGCCGATGATCGCCGCCGGCTGTGGGCAATCGGGATCTTCCAGCATGTTGAGCAGATGGAACAGCGCCGTCGGCGCATTGCCGATCGCGACGATGGCGCCGGCCAGATGCGGCCGCCACAGCTCGAGCGCTGCCGCGGAGCGCGTGTTGCGCATCGATTGCGCGAGTGCAGGTACCTTGACATCGCCGAGCGTGCAGATGACGGCATTGCCGGCCGGCAGCCGCGCGCGCGTAATTCCCTCCGACACCATGCGCGCGTCGCAGAGGATTGGCGCGCCCTCCTGCAGGGCGGCTCGCGCGCGGGCGGCCATGCCCGATGTGAAGCGGACATGCGCTTCCAGGCCCACCATGCCGGCGGCATGAATCATGCGCACGACCACCGGCTCCTCGTCTGGCGTGAAGCGGGCAAGGTCGGCCTCGGAGCGGATGGTGGCAAAGGACTGGCGATAGATCGTCGCGCCATCGGTCTCGTAGACGTGCGGCATCAGCGGCCTCCCGTCAGCACAGAGGGATTTGCGACGAGGTACGAACTGCTCAACCCTCGGATGACAGGCGCATCCCGCGTCGTGCCGCGGCGGATCAGATCAAAGCCGTTGTCTGTCGCAACGAGGGTAACATCCGCAGAACCGGAATGGGCACAGCCCTTGGCGCAGCCGGAGACGTGAAGCCGCGCATCGAGTGGGATATGCCGCGCGAGCGCCGACGCCAGCATACGCGTATCCGCATGCGCATCGCCGCAGCGCGGTGCGCCGCTGCAGGCGACCACGCGCAGCCTCGGATCGCCGGCATCAGTCACGAGGTCCGCCCCACCCGGCATCTCGCGCATCCCCTCCACCAGCATCATCCGCCACGGCGTCATGCGGAGAGCCCGCGCGCAGCCGGAGAGATCGTTGAGCGTCTGGTGCGGCATCTGCCCGAAGGCGACGCCAACCATCGCGCCCACCGGATAGAGGCCAGGCGCAGGGGCCGCCGATCGGGCCACGGGCTCGGCATCGCCGCGAAGTGTCTCGGGAACGCTCGCGCCGCCCGCCAGATGAGCCGCCATCCGCCGTTTCTCACCCTTGGTTCCGCCGGAGGCGACGAACCACTCGGCCAGCGCCAGCGCCGCCTGCACCGCCTCGCTCCGCGTGACCGGAAGCCCGCGCGGTACGCCATCGGCCCGCACCAGCAGTCCCCGGTTGCGATCGCGCTCGATCCTGATATCGGCGGACGCATCCGCCAGCATCCGCGCATTGCCATCGTCGATTGCGAAGCCGAACTTGGTTGGAAGATCAAGCGAGGCACCGGCTAGCCCTTGCTCAAGCTCGGTCGCAAGCGAGCGCGTCTCGTCGGCGGCGGTCCAGAACGGCGTCACCAGAATGTTGCGCTGCGCCTCGGTATTCGAGTCCGTGTCCAGCAACCCGAACTCGGCGAGCCCATCGACCAGGGGCGGATAAGCTTCATCGCTGACGCCACGGATCTGGAGATTGGCGCGGCTGGTCAGGTCGATCAGGCCGTTGCCGTATCGCGCCGCCAGCTCGGCGATTCCCGCTGCCTGCGCCGCGTGCAGCCGTCCGCCGCGCGGGCGAATGCGCACCACGAGGCCATCGCCTGACTGCATCGGCCGCAGCGCGCCTGGACACCAGCCCTTGACCGCCACCGCGCTCATGAGGCCTCCTGCAGCGCAGCCGCGATCGAATTGCGCCGCGTCTGCCAGAGCGAGGCTTCATGCAATCTCGTGAAGCAGGTTTCGATCGCAGCCAGCGCCGCCGGGTTCTCGCGCGCCATGAAGCCGCGAACCTCGTCATTGCCGAGCGTCGCATCGTAGTAGAGATCGAACAGATGCGGCGGCACCGCGCCGGCAAGATGGGCGAACGCCGCCATGTGCTCCAACGTCGCTGTGATTTCGGCGGCACCACGGAAGCCATGGCGCATCATGCCCGCGATCCAGGCAGGGTTGGCCGCGCGCACTCGCACCACCCGTGAGATTTCCTCGGTCAACGCCCGGGCATGCGGCTGATCCGGCCGCGTCGCATCGAGGTGATAGAGCGATGGGGCTTTCGTGCCAAGGCGCCTCGCCGCCGCCGCGATGCCCGCCTCGTGCGCGGCGTAGTCGGCCGCCAGCAGCAGATCGGTCTCCGGCAGATCCTGGGTGTGAACAAAACTGTCCGCAGCCGCGAGCCGCGCCTCGATGCCGGCGCGATCGGGCCGCATCTCGCCGTCGGATGCGAGAGCCCACGACGATGCCGACAGCCATGCTTCGCCGGCCGCCTCGCGCGCCTCCGGTGTGAAGACGTCGGGGACCGACGAAATGCCAACGCCATAATGTCCGGGGCGAGGACCGAACACGCGCGCAATGCGCTGCCGGTAAGGATTCTCGTCCGCCTCATCGCTGCGTTCGGACAACGCCTCCGCCGCGGCTTCGAACAACTGGGCCAGCCCTGAGAAGACGTCGCGGAACAGCCCCGACACCCGCAGCGTGACGTCGATGCGGGGACGGCCGAGCTCCGCCGGCGCGATGATGTCGTAGCCCGACACCCGCCCCGATCCATGATCCCAGCGCGGCGCGATGCCGGCGAGGTGCAGGGCCATCGCAAAATCCTCGCCCGCGGTGCGCATCGTCGAGGAGCCCCAGAGGTCGACCACGAGTCCCTTCGGCCAGTCGCCGTGATCCTGCAAATGACGGCGCAGCAGCTCCTCGGCGAGTTTCACGCCTTGGGCATGCGCCGACGGCGTCGGCACCGCGCGCGGATCGACGGCAAACAGATTGCGTCCGGTCGGCAGCACGTCGCGACGTCCGCGATAGGGCGAGCCCGACGGCCCCGGCGCCACGCGCCGACCCGCGAGCGCATCGCGCAGCGCCGCCCTCTCCGCCTCGCCGCAAGCGCCCCGTCCGAACACATGCAAGCCGTCGCCGAACTGGCTTTCCTTGAGGTCGCAGACGAAACGATCGATCTGCGGAATGGCCTCGGCCGCCGAGACCGACGCGGCGAGACCGAGATCGTCCTCCAGCCCGGCGATGCGCGCTTCGTCGCGGATCGCGGCGATCAGGCGCTGCCGCCGCGCCGGATCGAGACCATCGGCGGTCGAATACTCATCGAGCAAGCGCTCGAGATTGCGCAAGCCTTCCGGCACCGCGGCCTTCGCGAGCGGCGGCGGCAGATGGCCGATCGTCACGGCACCGATCCGGCGCTTGGCCTGAGCGGCCTCGCCGGGATCGTTGACGATGAAGGGATAGACAACAGGCAGATCGCCGATCAGCGCCTCCGGCCAGCATGCGGACGACAGCGCAACCGACTTGCCGGGCAGCCATTCCAGCGTGCCATGCGCGCCGATGTGGACGACGGCATCGATGGCCTGCTGCCTGAGCCACAGATAGAATGCGACATAGGCATGGCGCGGCGTACGCGAGAGATCGTGATAGTCGGCGTCGCGCTGCCCCACCTCACCGCGCTCCGGCTGAACGGCAATGACCGATTTGCCGCAGCAGATCGCCGCGAAATGAAATGCGCCGTCACGGCAATCGGGATCATCTTCCGGCGCGCCCCATGCGCGGCTGAGATCGTCCTGCAGCAGCTCGGGAAGGCCGGAAAGCGCCGCGCGATAGTCGGCGACGTTCCACGTCAAATTCCTGCGCAAAAGAATGTCGCCCAGCGACTCCACCGGCTCAAGGTCAAATCCGGCGGCCGCGAGATCGGTCAGCAACGCCCCGACCGAGGCAAGCGCATCGAGGCCGACGGCATGCGCGATCTGATGCGGACGGCCGGGATAGTTCGAGAGCACCAGCGCAAGCCGCTTCTCCTGTGCCGGCTTGCTGGCAAGCCGATGCCAGGCGGCCACGCGTGCGGCAATTGCAGCGACGCGCTCGGCATCCGGTCGATGCGCAAGATGCGCGAATTGCAGCTCGGGATCGCGCTCACCAGGCGATTTGAAGCTGACGACGCCCGCCAACAGGCGGCCGTCGACCTCCGGCAGCACCACATGCATCGCGAGATCGCCGGGCGAGAGCCCGCGGAGCGACAAGGCCCAATCCTCGCGCCGCGCGGTCGACAGCGCGACCTGGAACACCGGGCATGATGCAGCGTCGAACGGCGTCGTGCCGTCGTCACCGGCCGCGGAAAACGCGGTCGCATTGACGATGGCCGCTGGAGCGCATTGCGCGAACTGAGCGCGCAGCCAGTCGGCCACGCCCGCCGCCTTCAGCGAGGTGACGAAGACACCGTGGGCATCAAAGCCCCTCTCACGCAATGCATCGATCAATGCATCGACCGGCGCCGTGTCGCCGGCCGCGAGGTAGGAACGATAAAACGTCACCAGCACGCGCGGCCGGCCGTCCGGTGCCGGCAACGCCGCGATGGCACCGCGCCGGGAATCGTAGACGCCGATCTCGGGAAGATCGATCTCGCCGACCACGGGTCCGGCATAAAGTCCGGACGCCAGCGCCAGTTGCGCGATCACGGCCTGCGCGGCAACGGGGCCGCCTTTGTCGCACAGTACCTTCAGACGGCGCAGCGTCGAGACCGGCAAGGTCGAGAATTCGTCGAGCCGCTGATCGTCGCGGCCATCCGCCGGCAGCACGACCAGGGCAATGCCGCGCTCCTTCGCCAGCCGATGCACCGCGGCCAGCCCGTATGACCAATAGGGCTCGCCGCCGATCAGCCGCACCAGGATGCCGCGGGCGTGCGAGAGCGTCCGCTCGATATAGGTATCCACCGACAGCGGATGGCGCAACTCCCCGAGGTTGGCGAGCCGCAGCGACGGCAGCGCGGCACGGCCGCGGCACCAGCCGGCCGCGAAGGCAGCAAGATCGCTGTCGGAAAACGACAACACCACGAGATCGGCCGGATCCTGGCCGAGGTCCCTTGGCGTCGCGGTCTCCTCAAGGCCGCGGCTCTCGCGGAAGACGACGTGCATCAGACACCAAGCCGTGCCCTGATCGCGGCTTCATCGATGTCGGCATGTTCGCCGATCACGACGAGCTTCGACTGCCGCGCCCGGGCACCCCAGGGCATGTCGAACTGATGCCGCACCCGCTCGCCGACCGATTGCACCAACAGCCGCATCGGCTTGCCTTCGACCGCGATGTAGCCCTTGGCGCGCAGCACGTTCTGCTCGCGCGCCAGCCCCTTGATCGAGGCGACCAACGCGTCGACATCCGAAACTTCCGGAAGATCGATCACGACGGAATTGAAATCGTCGTGCTCGTGTTCCTCCTCGCCATCGTGATGCGACGGCCGCGCCGCGAGGTCGTTTTCAGCCGCCGCCCCGAGCCCGAGGATCACGCGCGCGTCGATCGTGCCGTCGACGACAGGCAACATCGGCACCTCGCGCGGCATCTCGGCCGCGATCACCTCTTTCGCTGTCTTGATCCCCTCCGCCCCGGCGAGATCGGCCTTTGTCAGCAGCACGATATCGGCACAGGCGATCTGGTCCTCGAACACTTCCGACAGCGGCGTCTCGTGGTCGAGATTGTCGTCCGCTGCGCGCTGCGCATCCACCGCGGCCGGATCAGGCGCAAACCGGCCGGCGGCGACGGCCTCGGCGTCGGCGAGCGCGATCACGCCGTCGACCGTGATCCGCGAACGGATCTCCGGCCAGTCGAACGCTTTCAGCAGCGGCTTCGGCAGGGCGAGCCCGGAGGTTTCGATCACGATGTGATCGGGCTTCACGGCGCGCGCCAGCAACTGCTCCATCGCCGGGATGAAATCGTCGGCGACGGTGCAGCAGATGCAGCCATTGGCGAGCTCGACGATGTTCTCGGCCGGACAATTGGCGTCGGCGCACGACTTCAGGATGTCGCCGTCGACGCCTTCGCTGCCGAATTCGTTGACCAGCACCGCGAGCTTCTTGCCGTTGGCATTGCGGATCAGATGCTGGATCAGCGTCGTCTTGCCGGAGCCGAGGAAGCCGGTCACGACCGTGACGGGAATTTTGGCGAGCGTGGTCATTCTGCGGCCTCCGGCACGACGGCGATGGGTGGAATGCGGGCGAGCGATTGCTTGCGGAAGATTTCCGGACGGCTGCGCCACGGCACGATGCCGTCGGGCGCCGCCGCATAGGCGGAGGCACCGGCGATCACATCCGCGGCATTATCAGAGGACAGTCGGCCGTAGACATAGGACCAGCGCCCCGGCGCGCTGAGCGCGACCGAGCAGCCCTGGCTGCAGGCCGACAGGCATGCGACGGGAACCAGATTGACGTCATCGGGCACGCCGGCCTCGACAAGCGCGGCATGCAGGCGTGCACCGGGCGCGAGCTCACCTTCCGCCGGCGTCTGGCCGGCGCGGCAAGTGATGCAGACATGAAGTGTAACGCTCATCGCCCTTCCTGGATTGACAGCGGGAAGCGATGAGGCACACGAACCGATTTTCGACAGGTTCGTTCCCCGTCGCGGAACACCCCGTCCGCCGGTTTCACAACATGCTGCGTTGGCAGGTCTCCCGGCTTGCGGAGCAGGTTTTACCCTTCGATGCCCACCTTCCCGACTCCGCATGGAATCAGTGGCTTGGGCATCTCTCCGGTCACGGTCGCGGGGGCGGCTGCGCTTCGGGCCCGATTTAGCGGAGCCCTATCGCATTCCCTCTTCGCCTGTCGTAGGACAGGAACCAACGCGGGACCACCATTCGTCCAAGCCTCGCACTTGTCAAGCCGAAGGAATGTGATGACTTCTGATGGAAAGGGCGCTGAAGACGGCGCCGTCGGCACCGATCTTTCGCTGGATACGCGCCATGCCGACAAGATGGCGAAAAAGAAGGCCGCCCGCGACCGCATCATGGCGACCAAGAGCGGTGAAAAGGGCCTGATCATCGTTCATACCGGCGCCGGCAAAGGAAAATCGTCCTCCGCGTTCGGCATGATCGTGCGCTGTGTGGCGCACGGCTTTCCCTGCGCCGTGGTGCAGTTCATCAAGGGCGCCTGGGATACCGGCGAGCGCCGCCTGCTCACCGGGCATTTCGGCGATCTCTGTCAATTCCACGCCATGGGCGAAGGCTTTACCTGGGAGACGCAGGATCGCGCCCGCGACATCGCGGCGGCGCAAGCCGGCTGGGAAAAGGCCAAGCAGCTGATCGCGGACCCGAGCCTGCGCATGGTCGTGCTCGACGAGATCAACATCGCGCTACGCTACGATTACCTCGCGATCGCCGACGTCGTCGAGTTCCTGACCACGTCGAAGCCGCCGATGACCCATGTCGTGCTCACCGGGCGCAATGCCAAGGAGGAGCTGATCGAGATTGCCGACCTCGTCACCGAGATGACGCTGGTGAAGCATCCGTTCCGCTCCGGCATCAAGGCCCAGCCGGGCGTCGAGTTCTGACGGACATCACGATGGCGCGCGCATTGATGATCCAGGGAGCCGGCTCGGACGTGGGCAAATCGCTCATCGTCGCCGGCCTCGCCCGCGCCGCCAGACGGCGCGGCCTGCGCGTGCTGCCGTTCAAGCCGCAGAACATGTCGAACAACGCCGCCGTGACCGTCGACGGCGGCGAGATCGGCCGCGCGCAGGCGTTGCAGGCGCTCGCCGCCGGCGTCGAGCCGCACACCGACATGAACCCGGTGCTGCTCAAGCCCGAAACCGATGTCGGCGCCCAGATCATCGTACACGGCAAACGGATCGCGACCGCACGCGCGCGCGAATATGCCGGCATGAAACCATCGCTGATGGGCGCGGTGCTGGAGAGTTTTGCGCGCCTGAAGCAGCGCGCCGACCTCGTTCTGGTCGAGGGCGCCGGCAGCCCCGCCGAGGTCAACTTACGCAAATCCGATATCGCCAATATGGGGTTTGCACGCCGGGCCAACGTGCCCGTGGTGCTGGTCGGCGACATCGACCGCGGCGGCGTGATCGCGCAGCTCGTCGGCATCAAGACGGTGATCGACCCTGATGATGCCGCGATGATCCAGGGCTTTGTCATCAACAAATTCCGCGGCGATCCGACATTGTTCGATGACGGCTATCGCTTGATCGAAGAGCGCACCGTCTGGCGCGGATTTGGCGTGCTGCCCTGGTTCGTCCGCGCCGGCGAGCTTCCGGCGGAAGATGCGCTCGGGCTCGGCGAGGCGCGCAAGCCGGGCCAGTGCAAGATCGCGTTCCTTGCGCTGTCGCGGATCGCCAATTTCGACGACCTCGATCCGCTGAAGCTGGAGCCCGGCGTCGATCTCGTGATGGTACGTCCGGGCGAAGCCATCCCAGGTGATGCGAAGCTCGTCATCCTGCCCGGCTCGAAATCGACCCGCGGCGATCTCGCCTTCCTGCGCGCGCAGGGCTGGGACATCGATCTCCTCGCGCATCATCGCCGCGGCGGCCATGTCCTCGGCCTGTGCGGCGGATACCAGATGCTTGGACACAGCGTCGCCGACCCCGATGGGATCGAAGGTCCTGCCGGCGAAACGCGCGGGCTCGGGCTGCTCGATGTCGCAACCACCATGACCGAACAGAAGACGCTGACGCGCGCCAGCGCGGTGCATGCCGCGACCAGCCAGCCGATCAGCGCCTACGAGATCCATATCGGCCGCACCGATGGCCCCGATCGCGCGCGGCCTTTTGCATCACTCGACGGTACGGCCGAGGGCGCGGTTTCCGCAGATGGGCGCGTTCGCGGCAGCTATCTGCACGGCCTGTTCGCCTCGGACGAATTTCGCAAGGCCTTCCTCGCGCAACTCGACATCGCGGCGGCTGATCAGCCCTACGGTGCCAGGGTGGAGAGCGCGCTCGACGCGCTTGCCGAGCACATCGAGACCCATCTCGATGTCGAAGGCCTGCTCGCACTGGCGCGTTAGAGCGAGATGATTCCTGGTCGAACAGCGACGGCGCTGTACCCCCTCTCCCCGCTCTTCACGGGGAGAGGGTTGGGGTGAGGGGCCGTCTCCGCATATCCGGTGATAGCTGCGTTCGCGGAGACTCCCCCTCACCCGGAACGCATCTGGCGATGCGGCATAGCCGAAGCTCTGCTTTGGCGTTCTTGAGAACGGCCGCCGAAGGCGGCCTATGCCTCTCCCCGCACGCGGGGCGAGGTGACGCTGAGATCGTCGCTAGACCGAAGACAACACGGCGGAAAGGCGCGACCATTCGGCCTCACTGCCCGGCAAGCCGAGGCGCAGCCATCCCGGTTTCTGCTGGAAAACCCGCGACCAAATCTGGCTGCGCGCAAGCTTCTCCTGCGCGGCCAACGCATCGCCGGTCTCGTAGAGCCGGAACAGCAACGTGCCGCCGACCAGCGTCCAGCCCCGCGATCGCGCCATTGCATCGAGCCTGACGCAGTCGTCCGCGAGCCGCGCGGCTGTCGCCTTGGCCCAGTTGCGATCGAGCAACGCGCGCCGTCCGATCGCGATTGCTGCTCCCGAAACCGGCCAAGGGCCCGCCATCGCGGCAAGCGCGGCGATGTCCGCCTCGTTGCCGATCGCGAAGCCGAGGCGCAAGCCGGCAAGTCCGTAGAACTTGCCGAAGGAGCGCAGGATCAGGAGCCCCGCGCGTCCTGCTTCCGGTGCAAGGGACAGGTCAGGAACGGCGTCCGCAAAACTCTCGTCGATGACGAGCCGGCCAACGCGCGGCAGCAGTGCCAGCAACTCGCGCCGATCATGGCGTCGTCCATCAGGATTGTTCGGATTGACGACGACGGCGATGTCCGCTCCCGCCAGCGCGGCGAGATCGGACACCTCGGCGACGTCCCAGCCGGCGACCGACAACACCGCGGCATATTCATTGTAGGTCGGCGCCAGAATCCGCGCCCGCCCCTTGAGCGCCAGATGCGGCAGCAACTGAATCGCGGCCTGCGCACCGCCCATCGCCACGATCGGCGCCTTGGTGGCATAGGCCTGCCGCGCGGCGTCGTGCAGCGATTCAAGATCGGATCGCGACGGCAACGCGCTCCATTGCCGCGGCTCGACATCGACCAAGGGATACGGCACCCGATTGATCCCGGTCGACAGGTCGATCCAGTCGTCCGCGGCGCCGCCGAAGCGCTGCTGGGCGACATCAAGGTTCCCGCCGTGCTCCCGCATGCGTCGCTCCTTCACGCCAGCGCCAGGGCGACAAACGCCGCAGCCAACAGCACCATGGCGTAGCGATAGAGTTTCAACCCGGTGAGGACGTCAGCTGCAGCCGGATCGCGCGCCCCCTCGTTCAGCCAGGGCTCATCGGCGACGTGTCCGTGATAGATGCGGGGACCGCTGAGCCGCACGCCGAGCGCGCCGGCCATCGCAGCTTCCGGCCAGCCGGCATTCGGCGAGCGATGCCGCTGCGCATCGCGCAACATGCATGACCACGCCTGCGAACGGTTTGGCGCGAGCAGCACGAACAGAAGACCGGTCAGCCGCGCCGGAGCGAGATTGGCGAGATCGTCGATCCGGGCGGCCGCCCAGCCAAAGGCTTCGTGCCGCTCGGTGCGGTGGCCGATCATCGAGTCCAGCGTGTTGATCGCCTTGTAGCCAAGGATCCCCGGCAGGCCGAACAGCGCGCCCCAGAACACCGGCGCCACGATGCCGTCGGATGCATTCTCGGCCAGGCTCTCGATGGTGGCGCGCGCGATGCCGGCGTCGTCGAGCGTTGCCGGATCACGCCCAACAATTTGCGCGACCGCCGAACGTGCGCCCGTGATGTCGCCGGATGCCAAGGGACTTGCCACCGCGGCGACATGGTCATGCAGCGAGCGCACGGCCACCAACGGCCACGCCAGCACACCGACAAGGATAACGCGCAGCCATCCGGATGCGAGCACGGACTGAACGGCCCAGCCGAGCGCAATCACCAGCGCGATCACCAGGATCGCAGCCGCAATACCCACCACGCGACGAAACGCCGGCGGGTCGGAGGCGCGGTTCCAGGCGCTGTCGACAAGATGGATCAGGCGGCCGAGCCAAGTCACGGGATGGCCGATGCGGCCAAACAGCCACGCCGGCCAGCCGATCAGGGCATCCACCGCCATCGCCACCGCCATCGCTCCCGCAAAACCCACTTAACCTCTCCGCGCCGCCGTCCCCCTGATGCGCAAGACATCGGCCGAGCGCAAGCCCTCCGTGACGGATTTCGGCTTTGTCTTTCTCCGCGATTGGTGGTTAGAGCGTTTGTGAACGACGTGCGTACCGGTCGCACAGGAGATGATATGGCCGTCATTCTGATCACGGGGGGAGCCCGGTCCGGCAAAAGCCGGCGCGCCGAACTTCGTGCGCGCAGCTTTCCGGGACAGCCGGTCTATATCGCGACCGCCGAGGCGCTCGACGCGGAAATGGATGAGCGGATCGCCAAACATCGCGCGCGGCGCGGCAGCGACTGGATCGAGCGCGAGGTGCCGCTCGATCTCGTTGAAGCGCTGTCCGGGACCGATGGCGCTGGCGCGAGGCTGGTCGATTGCCTGACGCTCTGGCTATCCAATCTGCTGCATGCCGGGCGCGACTGGTCGCAGGAAGTGACGCGGCTGGCGGATGCGCTGTCGCGCCAGCACGGCCCGGTCGTGCTGGTCACTAACGAAGTCGGTCTCGGCATCGTGCCGGACAATGCATTGGCGCGGACTTTCCGCGACGCCGCAGGAATCATGAACCAGACTATCGCCGGTATCGCAGACGAGGTCGAGTTCGTCGTTGCGGGCCTGCCGATGAAGCTTAAATGAAGTCCGAGATCGATCCTGCCAAAGGCCCCGCAATGGTCTCATTCGACGATACGTTTCGCCGGCAGCTGCACGAGCTGTTCGTGTGGCGACGGGACGTGCGGCGGTTCCGAACCGATCCGCTGCCGGATGGCACGATCGAGCGGCTGATCGAGATCGCCTGCCTGTCGCCTTCGGTCGGCCTGAGCCAGCCCTGGCGGTTCGTCATTGTCGACGACGAGGCACGACGCCGCGCTGTCATCGACGACTTCAAGGCCTGCAACGCCGATGCGCTGCGGTCCTATTCGGGCGAGCGCGCCGCAAAATACGCCGCATTGAAATTATCAGGCCTCGAGGAGGCGCCGGGACATCTCGCCGTGTTTGCAGAGAAGACCGACCGGATCGGCGCCGGTCTCGGCCGCGCGACGATGCCGGAGACGTCGGAATATTCCGTGGTGGCCGCGATCTGCTCGATGTGGCTTGCCGCGCGCGCCGAAGGCATCGGCATCGGCTGGGTATCGATCCTCAATCCAGACCGCATTCATGGCGTTCTGGAAATCCCGGACTCCTGGAAATTTGTCGGCTACCTCTGCATCGGTTACCCCCAGACCGAATGCGACCGTCCGGAGCTCGAACAGGCCAAGTGGGAATCGCGGCGAGGTCCGGATGAATTCACCATCCGGCGCTGACCGAGCCTCTGCCGGCGACGGCCCCTCGAGCTGTGACGCGCACTGGCGCGCCGACATCGCCTCGCTGGTCTTTCCCGTGCCGGAGCACGGCGCTATCTGCGCGGTGCATCGGGGCGCCTTTCGCACGCTGCTTGGCACCGATCCGACGGTGGACGCTTGTCTCGCCCATTTCAGGCGGTTTGGACCAGCCTTCACGGCAGCCGCACGCGCCAAGATCGAGCGCAAGCGCATTCCCCTTGGAACAAATTTGCATCTTACCAGTCGCGACATCACCCGAAAGCTGCTAGAAGCCGATCAAATCGAATGTGGAGAACGACCATGAGCCAGTCCCAGACCGCGCAAACCCAGGTTACTCAAGCTCAGGTCACGCATCTGCCGATCGCCACCCGACAGGTCGGACGGCTTGCACAGTCGTTGATGGCCATGACGCTCGGCCTGTTCATCGTCGGCGTGGTCGGCTTCTCGCACATCGACGTGATCCACAACGCCGCGCACGACGTGCGCCATTCCAACGCCTTCCCCTGCCACTGATCTCGTTGGCATGAGCACGTTTCGCTCGATCGTCTTCTCGTCGGTCATTGCCGGATTCATCGTCGGCCTGATCGTCACGGCGGTCCAGCAATTCGGCACCGTTCCCCTGATCCTCAGGGCCGAGGTCTACGAGAAGGCGGCAACGCACAAGCACGAAGCCGCCGCGCCACCGCAGGCGATCCTCGTCCATGATCATGTGGATCATGATCATGGCGCGGAGGCCTGGGAGCCACGCGATGGTTTGGAACGCAACGTCTATACCGCGGGGGCGAACATCCTGACCGCGATCGGTTTTGCGCTTCTGCTCTGCGGCTTCCTCGCGGTTCGCAGCGGCGCGACCGGCGAGCAGATCTCGTGGCATGAAGGCCTGATGTGGGGCCTCGCCGGTTTCGCCGTCTTCACCATCGCTCCGGGCCTCGGACTGCCGCCTGAATTGCCGGGGGTCCCCACCGCTCCATTGCTTTCGCGCCAGATCTGGTGGGTGACGGCGGTGCTGGCGACCGCAGCCGGCCTCGGGCTGATCGTGTTCCGGCGCTCGATGCCGGCCGCCATCGCCGGCGTGGTCCTGATCATGCTGCCGCATCTGATCGGCGCGCCCGAGCTGGAGCACGTCGAGACCAACGTGCCTTCGTCCCTGTCGCACCAGTTCGTGGTCGCCGTCACGCTGACCAGTCTGGTGTTCTGGTCCATGCTGGGCAGCCTGACGAGCGCCGGATTCGCCTATTTCGATCGGCCGGACTCATCCGCTCGCGGATGACAGCCGCTGCCGGAAAAACGCCAGGATCTCATCGCGGGCCACGATGGTCGGCTGGCCGGCCTCGTCGATCAGATGCACAGTCACGACGCTGTGCGGTGTCGTGACGAAATTCCGGAAGAACGGCGGCACATCGCGGTTCGCCGCGCTGTCGGGAAGCACCCGCCCGATGAAGCGGTCGCCGAGTGCCTCGCGATAGGCCGCAAAGCGCTGCGCCATGCAGAACTTGTCGCCCTCAAAGCGATAGGCCAGCACGGTCAGGTCTTCGCGTTCCAGCCGCTCGCGCACCGCCTTGACCTCTTCCGGCGCGATCTCGATGCCCGCCGGATCGTTCAATGGCAATGACGGCTGCGAAAGCACCGGCGCCAGCATCGACGGCTCCAGCATCATGGTGAGCGCGAAATTGCCGGTAAAGCACATCCCGATGGCCCCGACACCGGGACCGCCGCATTCGTCATGGGCAAATCGCGCCAGCGCGCGCAGCCATTGCGTCACGGGACTGGACTGGTTTGCGGCCATCGCACGAAACTCCGCACTGACGCAGGCGCGCTGAAACACCGCGGCGCCCTCCTCCGCGCTCGCAACGGCGCCGTCGCGGCCGAACAGCGATGGCATATAGACGGTGAATCCGGCATCGCGAACCCAGCGGGCGAAGCGCGCCACATGCGGGCTGATGCCCGGCATCTCCGCCATCACGATCACCGCAGGACCTTCGCCGCCAACATGAACGCTCTTGCTGGCTCCATCGAGGGTGATCTGGCGGCGCTCGAAATCCTCGAGCGGATCGTCCTGGGTCATCGGCCGGTTCGGCATCGGCGGTCCTCCTGATCGAGATCGGCAGCGTCTTGGCGTCAGAGTTGCGATTTTCCGGCCCGGCAGCTAGTGTCAAAAATGACATTGATCGCGGATTTTATGACATGACCAAGATCGCGGTTGTCGAGATCGACGGCTGCCTCGCGTCGGCGGCCGCCATCACCCACGACGTGCTGGCGACCGCCAACCGGATCAGTGCGACGAAGCGCACGCGCTTCGAGGTGACGACGCTGCGTTATGGGCCGAGGCGACGCGCCGGCCGATTGCGCGGCGCCGACCTCGTCATCGTGCCCGGACTCGGCTCGGCGTCGGCCGATGCACTGGAGCGGAAGCTGGCGACACCGGCGTGTCGGCACGCCCGCGACATGCTGGTCACGGCGTTCGCGAGCGGCGCGATGCTCGCCGCGTCCTGCGCCAGCAGTTTCCTGCTCGCGGAGACCGGCCTGCTGGACGGCAAGCGAGCGACCACGACATGGTGGTTCGCGCCGCTGTTTCGGCAACGCTATCCGAATGTCGAGTTGATGACGGAGCGGATGGTAGTGGCCGACTGGCCGATCGCAACCGCCGGCGCGGCGATGGCGCAGATGGACCTGATGCTTGCGGTGATCGCGCGTTTCGGCAGCCCGGCGCTGGCCAAGGGCTGCGCCAACTACCTTCTGCTTGGCGAGCGGCATTCGCAGGCGCCATTCATGGCGATCAATTATCTTGCCAGTCAGGACCCCAAGATCGCCAAGGCCGAGAAATGGGTCCGCAGCAACATCGCGCGCGACTTCACGATCGGGGACGTCGCCGCTGCCGTGGCGCTGGCGCCGCGGACATTTGCCAGACGGCTCGAATCGATCTGCGGCGTGTCGCCCATTCAATTCGTGCAACGCATTAGGATCGAGACGGCGCGGTCGTTGCTCGAGACCACGCGCCTGTCGGTCGAAGAGATCGCGGGCAAGGTCGGATATGCCGAGCCCTCGACCCTCCGCCGGCTGATCCGGCGCGAAACGCGGCATTCGCCGCGGCATTTCCGCTCAGGCGGTTGATCCGCAACGACGCCACATCCGCGATGAGATCATCACGCCGAGAGCCACGCGAAGGCGCGGCGCAAGAATACCGGCGCATCCTTTTCGACGGGCGTGCCATGGGCCATCAGCACCTTTTCGGCAGGCCACGCCAGAATCCTCTGCAAGGCCGCGCGCGCCGCGCGGCGGCCCGTGAAGGCAACGCGGAACTTGCGCGGCACCGACGGCTCCGGCCCGAGCATCAGGTCGAGCTTCGCGATCGTCGCCCGCCAGCCCGAGACCAGGTCGGGAGGAATCTGCTGCAGCAAGTCGGTGAACAGCACGGTGCCGCTTTCGACATGGAAGAACACCACCTCCGTGGTGATCAGGTTGCCGCGCATCACCACCTGATCGATCTGTCCGGCCCAGTCGAGGCTCGGCGCGTCCGCGAGATCGGCGTCGAAGCCGAGGTCACGGCGCCGCTTGCGCAGGCCCGGCGGGGCGTGGAGCACAGCGGCCGGATAGGCCTGCTTC
The DNA here is from genome assembly GCF_020194035.1 of Bradyrhizobium sp. BRP56. Classification (NCBI taxonomy): domain Bacteria; kingdom Pseudomonadati; phylum Pseudomonadota; class Alphaproteobacteria; order Hyphomicrobiales; family Nitrobacteraceae; genus Bradyrhizobium; species Bradyrhizobium sp. BRP56. Next base: position 28,392 of record NZ_JADYVV010000028.1, on the reverse strand, counting down.
CACTCGGCGAGGAACAGATGATGCAGCGAGTTGGGCGCCACGATGTGCCTGACTTGGCCGAGCGCGTCGACGCCGGCCTGCAATTGCTCCGTCAGCCGGACCGGCGACCAGATGAAAAGGGCACCGTCCGCCAGCCTGACGACGGCCATCCGGGTCGGATAGTGAAACCCGGCGACCGCGAGGTTCGGTCCCCCGGCAATCCAGATGTCGTGGCCGAACTGCTGCAATACCGCCATTCGCGATGAACCTTGACCGCCGGGCTCCGCATCCAACCCCGCACGCGCCGCCGGCGTTGCGGGTTCATTTACCATGCCCGGCGTGACAGGCCGCGGACAAGGGCAATGTCGATTCGGTTCCGATTGCGCCGCGGCCAATTGCAACGATCGGGTTTACGCAACCTTAGACGATTTGATCCAAATGTTGCGCGTGCACGACGCGATTGGGATGAAGCGGCCGATGTCGCAGAAGTCGGACCTCGAGGGACACAGGCTGGCCTTCGCTGATGACGCCGCGCGTCACCTCGCAGCGGATGACGCAGGTCGTGGCGCCGCGATGCCGCGCGCAACCATCAACCGAACTTCGAATGCTTCCACAGGTCAGCCGCAGGCGGCAATCGCGCATTCACCGCAGTCCGGCGCGGGCGTGCTGGTCTCCGCGCTGCGTGAGGCCGACTGGCTCACGGCTGGCCGTGTCACCGCCTTCACCCGCGTATTTCTCGTCCTGTTCATCGGCTGCATCGCGATCATCCCATGGGTCGCGCCGACGATGGAAGTCGGCCATGATTTCGCGGCGTTCTGGACCGCGGCAAAGCTCGCGCTCGAAGGCCGCGCCGGCGACGCCTATGGCGACGCAGGCCGCGCCGCTGTAGCCGCCGTGCTCGGTCAGAACACCTACGCACCGTTCTTCTATCCGCCGACGTCGCTGCTGTTCTGGATGCCCTTCGCACTGGTTCCCTTTGCAACGGCGGCCATCATCTGGATCTTCGCGACCGGCGCCGCCTATGCAACCGCGGTGAGAGCCATGCTCGAGCGCGGCTCCGTCGTTCCCGCGCTCGCCTTTCCCGCCGTGTGGGTGTGCGCGCTGTTCGGACAGAATTCGCTGTTCTCGGCGGCCCTGCTCGGCGGATCGGCCGTCACGCTGGACCGCTACCCGGTGATCGCCGGCGCGTTGCTCGGGTGCTTCAGCTACAAGCCGCAGATCGCGCTGCTTGCGCCGCTGGTGCTGATCCTGACGCGGCGCTGGCGCGCGCTGGCTGCAGCGGCCGCAACGACGCTCGTGCTTGTGCTGGCGGCCACCGCCTCCTTCGGGATCGATCCGTGGATTAAGTTTGTTGCCGTTCTGCCGGAGGCAAGCGCCTGGAGCCTCGGCGGCGGACCCGGTTTCGAGAAGTTCGCCAGTCCCTATGCCGCGGTCAGGCTGGCCGGCGGATCCAGCGGCACGGCCTGGCTCGTCCAGGTGACTGCGGCCGCGATCGCGATCGCCGTCCTGGTCCTGGTGCTGCGAAAATGTCCCGGCGGCGCCGCCGAGATCGCGCTGATGGTGGCGATGACCGGCCTGTGCGTACCGTCGCTCGGCAACTATGAGGTCGTGATCCTGGCGATCCCTGGCGCGTGGCTGATCGCGCAGGCGCGTGCGCAGGGCTGGCTGCCCTATGAACGCATCGCCCTCGCGGCGCTTTATTTGACGCCATTCGCCATGGTGCCCGCGGGCGCCAACGGCCTGCAACTGGCACCGATCGCCGCCGCGGCAGTTGCCATCCTTGTCGTGCGCCGCATCAGGCATCTGCCACTCCTGGATGCTCCGGCCGAAATCGCCAATCACTGATTTGCCCGACGGCGCAAGTCCCGCAGCATAAATATGGCCGCTGACAGCGCAACGCACTCAGTGTCGTCCCTGCGAACGCATGCGAACGCAGGGACGACACCGAACAAGCTGTTTGACAGTTGAATCCGAAAACCAATGTGGCTCATAACCGCCGCAACGCGACGAACCGGCGTCCGCTGCTATCCAGCCGGCATCAGGATCGCCTCTCGCGCCGCGTGCCAGCTCGCCTCGTCGGGTGCGCACAGCAAGCCGCCGGTCAGATTGACCGGCCGGTAGGGTGATCCGTCGAAATGCGCGCTGTAGCCGCCGGCCTCGCGATGCAGCAGCCAGCCCGCGGCATGATCCCACGGCATCAGCTTGTTGTAGAACAGCAGGTGGCAATGTCCGGAGGCCGCCATGCGATATTCGTGCGCGGCGCATCTGAGCCAGGCGCTGCCGCCGAGCCTGGAAAGATTGCCGGCGACAATTGTGCGTAGCGGCTCGGGCAGGAAGTTGACGCCGACGATCGCATCCATCTGCTTGACCGGCACGGCGGGAGCCACCTTCAGGTCATGCCGCCGGCCGTCCGGCACCGCGAGCCACGCGCCCTCGCCGCGCAGCGCGAATGCGGTGTCGTTGCTGACCGGATCATGGATCGCGCCGAACACGATCTCGCCGCGCATGGTGGCCGCCACCATGGTGCCGAACAGCGGCAGGCTCGAGGTGAAGTTGCGCGTGCCGTCGATCGGATCGATGATGAAGGCGAGCTCCGCGGTCCCGACCTGATCGAGCGCGGCCGGATCACGCGCGGTGCCTTCCTCGCCGATCACAACCGCATTCGGAAACGCCCGCAGCAGCGCCGCCGATATCGCCTGCTCGGCAAGCTCATCGGCTTCGGTGACGACGTCGAATGCCGATGTCTTGGTGCGGACCTCGATCTCCCGCACGCGGCGGAACCGCGGCATGATCTCGCTGCGGCCGACTTCGGCAAGGATGGCTCCGATATCAAGCGCGTCGGCATGGGACAGTTTCACGCGGCATTCTCCTGCGTTGCGCCGGCACCCTACCGTTGAATTGTGACTGCGTGGCGGTCAGCGGCGCTGGTTGTAGACATCGATGCAGACGGCGCCCAGCAGGACGAGGCCCTTGATCACTTGCTGATAATCGATGCCGATACCGAGGATCGACATGCCGTTGTTCATCACGCCCATGATCATGGCACCGACCACCGCGCCACCGACCCGGCCGACGCCGCCATAGGCCGACGCACCGCCGATGAAGCAGGCGGCGATCACATCGAGCTCGAAGCCGAGGCCGGCCTTCGGCGTCGCGGTGTTGAGCCGGGCTGCGAACACCAGCCCGGCAAGCGCGGCCAGCACGCCCATGTTGACGAAGGTGAAGAAGGTGAGCCGTTCGGTCTTGACGCCGGACAGTTTCGCCGCCTTGGCATTGCCGCCCACCGCGTAGATCTGCCGCCCGATCACCGTCCGCCGCGTGACGAAGCCATAGAGCGCGATCAGGACGGTCATGATGACGAGCACGTTGGGCAGGCCGCGATGCGAGGCGATCAGATAGGTGAAGTAGAGCACCGCGCCCGCCAGCGCGATGCTCTTGACGATAAAGAACGCGTAGGGCTCGACGGCGATGCCGTGCGCCTGCTCGCGCGCCCGGCTCCTGGCGGTCGCCAGCACCAGCACAAACGCCAGGACGATGCCGATCGCGAGCGACGTCGGATAGAGCGTGCCGGCGCTCGGGAACAGCTCGGGGATGAAGCCCGACGACAGCTTCTGGAAGGTAGGCGGGAACGGCCCGACCGACTGGCCCTGCAGCACCGCAAGCGCGAGGCCCTTGAACACCAGCATGCCCGCCAGCGTCACGATGAAGGACGGAATGCCGAAATAGGCCACCCAATAGCCCTGGGCCGCGCCGATCGCGGCGCCAACCAGGAGGCAGGCGACGAAGGCGATCGGGTAGCTGACATGGTAGCGCACCATCAGCACCGCCGCGACCGCGCCGACGAAGCCCGCGACCGAGCCGACCGAAAGATCGATATGCCCGGTGACGATCACCAGCAGCATGCCGAGCGCCATGATGACGATGTAGCTGTTCTGCAGCACGAGATTGGTGAGGTTGAGCGGCTGCAACAGCGTGCCGTCGGTCACGATCTCGAAGAACAGCATGATCGCGAGCAGCGACAGCAGCATGCCGTAGTTGCGCAGATTGTTCTTGATGAAGCCGGAATGCCTGGGGGCCTCGGGAAGTGATACCGTCTTGTCGGTCATGGTGCCCCTCCTCCGGCGCGTGCCGCCCTTTCGTCGGCGCCGCGTCCGGACATTCTGACATTGCGCATGATGGCGCGCATGATCTTCTCCTGCGTCGCATCGTGGCCTGCGAACTCGCCGACGAAGGCGCCGTCATTCATCACGCAGATCCGGTCGCAGATGCCGAGCAGCTCGGGCATCTCCGACGAGATCACCACGACGCCCCTGCCGGCCTCCGCCAGCTCGTTGATGATGGAGTAGATCTCGTATTTCGCGCCGACGTCGATCCCGCGCGTCGGCTCGTCCAGCAGCAGCACCCTCGGATCGGTCATCAGCCATTTCGACAGCACGACCTTCTGCTGGTTGCCGCCCGAGAGGTCGCCGGTCGCCTGGTAGACGTCGGAGCAGCGGATCCGCATCCGGGTGCGATAGTCGCTCGCGGCTTTCAGCTCGGCGACATCGTCGATCACGCCGCGCTCCGACACCTGGCGCAGGCTCGCCACCGTCACGTTCTTGCGGACGTCGGCGGCAAGGATCAGCCCGAGCTGCTTGCGGTCTTCGGTGACATAGGCGATGCCGGCATCGATCGCGGCCGGCACGCTGGACAGATCGGCCTCGCGTCCATCGAGCCGGACCTTGCCGGAAGCGTTGGTGCCCCAGGCGCGGCCGAACAGGCTCATGGCGAACTCGGTGCGGCCGGCGCCCATCAGGCCGGCGATGCCGACCACCTCGCCGCGCCGCAGCGTGAAGTCGACGTTCTTGATCACCTGCCGCTCGGTATGCAGCGGGTGATACACCGACCAGTTCTCCACCGTCATCACGGGTTCGCCGATCTCGGCCTTGCGCTCCGGGAAGCGGTGCGCGAGATCGCGGTCGACCATGCTGCGGATGATGCGGTCCTCCTCGATCCGCTCGGTGCGGCAGTCGATGCTGTCGACGGTACGGCCGTCGCGCAGCACCGTGATGCGGTCGGCGATGCGCGCAACCTCGTTCAGCTTGTGCGAGATCAGGATCGAGGCGATGCCCTGCTCGCGGAAGGCCAGGAGACGCTCGAGCAAGGCGGCGCTGTCGGCTTCGTTGAGACTGGCGGTCGGCTCGTCGAGGATCAGGAGACGCACCCGCTTGGACAGCGCCTTGGCGATCTCCACGAGCTGCTGCTTGCCGACGCCGAGGTCGGTGATCAGCGTATCCGGCGGCTCCCGCAAGCCGACCTGCGCCAACAGTTCGGCGGTCCGCCGATGCACCGCGTTGCGGTCGATGACGCCAAACCGCGACGGCGGATGCGACAGAAAGATGTTCTCGGCAATCGACAGCAGCGGGATCAGCGCCAGCTCCTGATGGATGATGATGATCCCGAGCGCCTCGCTGTCGTTGATGTCGCGGAAGCGCCGCTCCTCGTCGTCGAACACGATAGACCCATCGTAGCTGCCGGCCGGATAGACCCCGCTCAGCACCTTCATCAAGGTCGACTTGCCGGCGCCATTTTCGCCGACCAGCGCATGGATCTGCCCGGCCTCGACGGTGAAGCTGACGTCGCGCAGCGCCTGCACACCGGCAAAGCTCTTGCTGACGCCGCGCATCTCAAGCATTGCCGTCATCGGATCATGTCCTGCAGCGTCGATCGTCCCCGGCCCGGCTCGCCGCCGCTCGCCCGGCGACCCGCCCTGGAGCCTATTCCGTTCCGATTAAATCGGACCGGGGCTCCAGATTCTAGTTTTGACGCGTTTTCCTCACGCGAACCGGTACCCACTTCGCTCGAAAACGCTCTAGTCGAATTGCGAGCGCTTGTAGTAGCCGCTGTCAATCAGGACTTTCTCCCAGTTGGTCTTATCCACCACGACCGGCTTGAGGAGATAGGACGGAACCACCTTGACCCCATTGTTGTAGGTCTTGGTGTCGTTGACGGCGACCTCCTTCTTGCTCAGCACGGCGTCGACCATGTCGGCGGTGACCTTGGCGAGGTCGCGGGTGTCCTTGAAGATGGTCGAATATTGCTCGCCGCGCAGCATCGCCTTGACCGAGGGGACTTCGGCATCCTGCCCGCTGATATACGGCATCGGCTGGTCCTTGCTGCCGTAGCCGACGCTCTTCAGCGAGGAGATGATGCCGATCGACAGGCCGTCATAGGGCGACAGCACCGCATCGACGCGCTTCTTGCCGTAGAACGCGCTGAGCAGGTTGTCCATCCGCGCCTGCGCGGTCGCACCGTCCCAGCGCAGCGTCGCGACCTTGTTCATGCCCGTCTGGCCGCTGCCGACCACGAGCTTGCCGCTGTCGATATAGGGCTTCAACACCGACATCGCGCCGTCGTAGAAGAAGTACGCATTGTTGTCGTCGGGCGAGCCGCCGAACAGCTCGATGTTGAAGGGCCCCTTGCCCTCCTTGAGCCCGAGCGCGTTCTCGATCGACTGGGCCTGCAGCACACCGACCTGGAAATTGTCGAAGGTCGCGTAATAGTCGACGCTGGGGGTGTCGCGGATCAGGCGGTCATAGGCGATCACCGTGATGCCCTGGGCCTTGGCCTGCTTCAGGACATCGGACAAGGTGGTCCCGTCGATGGCGGCGATGACCAGCACCTTGGCGCCCTTGGTCACCATGTTCTCGACCTGGGAGAGCTGGTTCGGAATGTCGTCTTCGGCATATTGCAGATCGGTGCCGTAGCCGCGCTCCTTCAGCACCTTGACCATGTTGTTGCCGTCGTCGATCCAGCGTGCCGAGGATTTGGTCGGCATCGCGATGCCGATGGTCGGCTTGCTTTGGGCGAGCGCGTCGCGATCCGAGACCGTCGCGGCAAGGCCGGCCAGCGCAAGCGCGAACAAGGTGGTCTTCAATTTGAACATGCTTCACTCCCTCGCTTTTTTGAGTTGGGATTCCAGTTGCCGTGGACAGCGTCGATCGACGGCGATCGTTCGTGGGCCGGCCGCAGATTCTACGGCGATGTCGGATCGGCGCCGGGACCGTCACGAACCGAAATTGCGGAATGTCGATCGACCCCGTCAACAGCGCCAATGCTCGCTCCGCACGATCGGCCATGTCGATCCCGCAATGCCGGGCTCGGCCGCGAGCCATGTCGTGGGGCGAACGAGGCGCAGGAATGACGTGGAGGATCATGAGGCGCCGGTCTGCCGGAATCGTTGGCGCGCGCCAGCGTCCGACAGGACGTCGGGCGGTGCGCCACCGTTACTTGCACCCTTTGGTTGACGTTGCCCCTACCATATGGACGCAAGCACCGACTGGCCATTTATTTAATTATCCGAAGAAACTGATCGGAGACGTGGATGGGTCGTGGGGGTAACTGTCCGGAATCGCTGGCAAGTCCCATCGCCTCCCAGCTGGTGCAGCACCGCTTCTGGTAGCCTTTGGCCGGATTGTGCCTTCACCCTGCTGTGGATGCAAGCACCATTTATTTCACCATCTGAATAAATTGGTCTGAGCTGCCGGCCAGCGGCAGCGACCTTCAGGCGTCGATGTCAGCGAGATCGTCGACAACCAGCAATGCCTCGGTGAAATCGTCGTCGCTGAAATAGGTGCTGCGGGTGATGACCACGGGGATGCCGGCGCCCGCCGCGGCAGCGAGGCCGTTGCCGGAATCCTCGATTGCGACGCAATCTCCCGGCCCGAGCCCGAGCCGGGTCAGGACCTCGGTGTAGACATCGGGCGCCGGCTTCTTCCGCGGCACGTCGTCGCCGGCAACGATCGCCTCGAACTGATCGGCCCAGTCCAGCCCGAGCGAAACCGAAAGCAACGCATCGATATTGCCATGCGAGGTGGTCGTTGCGATCGCCAGGCGCTGGCCGCGGCTGCGCGCGCCGGCGAGCCAGGCCCTGACGCCCGGCCGCAACGGGCAGCCGCCCGCGGCGATCAGCGCGGCGTAGCGCGCGGTCTTGATCCTGTGCAGGTCGGCGATCTCGGCGAATGTCAGCATTGGGACCGCGTTGCGCTGGTCGAAGGCGCGGATGCGCTCCTTGCCTCCGGCCACCCGAAGCAACCGCGCGTAGGTGACCTGGTCCCAGAACCAATCGAGGCCGGCTTCGGCAAAGGCTTCATTGAAGGCGCGGCGATGCACCTCCTCGGTCTCGGCGAGCGTGCCGTCGACATCGAAGATCAAGGCGCGGGCGCTCGCAATGATGTCGCGCATCCCGGCGGACCGGATCACGGCGAGCGCCTCGTTCATCGTCCCTCGCCCGGCGCACCGGCGCCTTTGACGAACACCCGGCTGGCGAGCACGTCGCCGGCCTCGATCGACATCACGTCGTCGGCGGTGAGCGTGCGGTCGAGCTTCGCCACGATCCGGTTGGCCTGGCGCAGCCGGATGCGATCGAGCGCATTGCGGATCGAGCGTGCATTGGAGAACAGCGGCTGTTCTTTGCGCACGGCGATGTAACGGATGAAGGCCTCGCGGGCTTCCGAAGAGAACCGATAATTCTGCTGCTGCAACATCAGCTCGGCGATCCAGAGCAGCTCGCCGTCGGAATAGTCGGGGAAGTCGATGTGATGCGCGATGCGGGAGCGGAACCCCGGATTGCTCTGGAAGAATTTCTCCATGCGGTCGCCATAGCCGGCCAGAATCACCACCAGATCCTCGCGCTGCTGTTCCATGATCTGCAACAGGATCTCGATCGCCTCCTGTCCGTAGTCGCGCTCGTTCTCGGGGCGGTACAGGTAATAAGCCTCGTCGATGAACAGCACGCCGCCCATCGCCTTCTTCAAGATCTCCTTGGTCTTCGGCGCGGTGTGGCCGATATATTGGCCGACGAGGTCGTCGCGCGTGACGCTGATGACGTGGCCGCGGCGCACGAAGCCGAGCTTGTGCAGGATGCCGGCCATCCGTAGCGCGACCGTGGTCTTGCCGGTGCCGGGGTTGCCGGTGAACGACATGTGCAGGGTCGGAAACGTCGTCGCCAGCGCCATCTTCTGCCTGATGCGTTCGACCAGCAGCAGCGAGGCGATCTCGCGGATGCGGGTCTTCACCGGCTTCAGGCCGATCAATTCGGAATCGAGCTGGTCCAGCACGTCGCCGATGCCGAGGTCGGCGAATTCATGGCGAAGGTCGATGGTCTCGAGCCGGGTCTCGCGGATTTGTTCGCTGATCTGTTCTTGCGCTTGCGTCATTGTCCTCTCGCCTGGAAAAGCTCCGTCGCCGCGGCGGCGACGACGGAGAAGTGCATCCGGACCAGGACGGTCGAGGGAGCAACCCGCCTGGTTTGCAAGCCGGACGCGGTCAATGATCGGTGTAGCGTTCGCCTTCGGGGCGGCCCGCTGCATAGGAATGGGTCGCATAACGCAGATTGCGTCCGGCCGCCTCCTGGCGGTCGAGCCGGAAGCCTGGCTCCTCCTGCGGCCGGTTGACGATGAAGGAGATGCGAACCGACTCCCAGCCCGGGCTGGAATCGAAGCCGGAGATCCGGATATAGCGGTCGCCATAGACCCGCCGGCAGTCGGCGAGCTCCTTCACGATGCCCGCCGCATCGCGCAGGTCGAACATCGGCAGGCCCCACATGTCCCAATAGGTGTTGCGGGGATGCGGATCGTCGGTGAATTCGATGTTCACCGCCCAACCCTTGTCGAGGCAGTATTGCACCTGCGCGGCGATCTGCTCGTCGGTGAGATCGGGCAGGAACGAGAAGCAGCCTTGGGTAACGCGCATGAGTATCTCCTCTCAGACCGCCATGCTCGGCGTGGGAACGAAATCGGGGGCGTCGGTCGACTCGTAGTTGAAGGTGACGTCCTTCCAGACGTCGAGCGCCTCGCGCAGCGGCGTGCAGGTCTGCGCCGCCTTGGCCAGGATCTCCGGCCCCTCATGGACGTAGTCGCGCCCCTCGTTGCGGGCGAGGATCATGGCTTCCAGCGCGACGCGGTTGGCGGTGGCGCCGGCCTGGATGCCGCGGGGATGGCCGATGGTGCCGCCGCCGAACTGCAGCACGACGTCCTCGCCGAGCAGATCGAGCAGCTGGTGCATCTGGCCGGCATGAATGCCGCCCGAGGCCACCGGCATGAGCTTGTTGAGGCTCGCCCAGTTCTGGTCGAAGAACACGCCGTGCTCCAGGTGCAACGGATTGAAGTCCTCGCGGCAGATGTCGTAATAGCCGCGAGTGGTGTTCGGATCGCCCTCGAGCTTGCCGACCACCGTACCGGCATGAATGTGATCGACGCCGGCGAGCCGCATCCATTTCGCGATCACGCGGAACGAGACGCCGTGGCTGCGCTGCCGCGTGTAGGTCGAGTGGCCAGCGCGATGCAGATGCAGGATCATGTTGTTCTTGCGTGCCCACTTCGCCATCGACTGGATCGCGGTGTAGCCGATCACGAGGTCGATCATGACGATGTTGGAGCCGAGCTCATGAGCGAACTCGGCGCGCTCGTACATGTCCTCCATGGTCGCCGCGGTGACGTTGAGATAGGTCCCCTTGATCTCGCCGGTCGCGGCCTGCGCGCGGTTGACCGCCTCCATGCAGTAGAGGAAGCGCTCGCGCCAGTGCATGAAGGGCTGCGAGTTGATGTTCTCGTCGTCCTTGGTGAAGTCGAGCCCGCCTTTCAAGGCTTCATAAACAACGCGGCCATAGTTGCGGCCGGACAGGCCGAGCTTCGGCTTCACGGTGGCGCCGAGCAACGGACGGCCGAACTTGTCGAGCCGCTCGCGCTCCACCACGATGCCGGTCGCGGGGCCCTGGAATGTCTTCACGTAGGCGGTCGGCAGCCGCATGTCCTCGAGCCGCAGCGCCTTCAGCGGCTTGAAGCCGAACACATTGCCGATGATCGAGGCCGTCAGGTTCGAGATCGAGCCCGGCTCGAACAGGTCGAGGTCATAGGCGATATAGGCGAAGTAGCTGCCCGGCGAATTCGGCACCGGATCAACGCGGTAACACTTCGCCCGGTATTTCTCCGCGGCCGTCAGCCGGTCGGTCCACACCACGGTCCAGGTCGCGGTCGAGGATTCGCCTGCCACCGCCGCGCAGGCTTCGGTCGGATCGACGCCGTCCTGCGGTGTGACGCGGAACAAGGCGATGACGTCGGTATCCTTGGGCTCGTAGTTCGGCTCCCAATAGCCCATCCGCTTGTATTCCATCACGCCGGACTTGTAGCGATCCTTGCCGCGCACTGTGATCGACTGCTGCATGTTCATCGAAATCTCCTATGGTTCGTCGCCATTTGCTCAGGCGGCCTGGGTCATCTTTCCAATTTGCGGATCGAGCGCGCCGGCGCGATAGCGGCGGGCCATCTCCGGCAGTGCAACCACCTTGATCCGGGCGGCATTGCCGGCCGTGCCGAATTGCTCGAAGCGATCACGGCAGAGTTCGCGCAGCGCATCCATCGCAGGCTTCAGGAATTTGCGCGGATCGAACTCGCTCTTCGATTGGACGGCGACCTTGCGGAAGGCCGCCGCCATCGCCAGGCGGCAATCGGTGTCGATATTGACCTTGCGCACCCCGTGCTTGATGCCGCGAACGATCTCCTCGACCGGGACGCCCCAGGTCTGCGGCATCTCGCCGCCGAACTGGTTGAACATGTCCTGCAGCGGCTGCGGCACCGAGGACGAGCCGTGCATCACCAGATGCGTGTTCGGCAGGCGGGTATGGATCTCCTCGACCACGCGCATCGCCAGGATCTCGCCGTCGGGCCGCCGCGTGAACTTGTAGGCGCCGTGCGAGGTACCCATCGCGATCGCGAGCGCATCGACCTTGGTGGCGCGGACGAAATCGACCGCCTGGTCCGGATCGGTGAGCAGCTGGTCATGGCTCAGCTTGCCCTCGACGCCATGACCGTCCTCCTGCTCGCCGCCGCCATGCTCGAGCGAGCCGAGCACGCCGAGCTCGCCTTCGACCGACGCGCCGACCCAATGGGCCATGTCGACCACCCGACGGGTGATATCGACGTTGTAGTCATAGTCGGCTGCGGTCTTGGCGTCGGCCTTGAGCGAGCCGTCCATCATGACGGAGGTGAAGCCGTAGCGGATCGCGGTGGCGCAGGTCGCCTCTTCGTTGCCGTGATCGAGATGCAGGCAGAGCGGAATCTGCGGATGCATCTCCTCGAGCGCGTCGATCATCTTCGCCAGCATGATGTCGTTGGCATAAGACCGCGCGCCGCGCGAGGCCTGGATGATGACAGGCGCATCGCAGGAAGCCGCCGCCTCCATGATGGCGAGGCCCTGCTCCATATTGTTGATGTTGAAGGCCGGAACGCCGTAGCCGCGTTCGGCGGCGTGGTCCAGCAACTGCCTCAGGGTTATCCGCGCCATGGTGGCGTCCTCCTTTCAATTCGCTCGTTGAATGAGCTGTTTTGCTGCAGCAGCGATTGCCGCGGGCGTGATGCCGAATTCGCGGTAGAGCACGTCGGCCGGCGCGGAGGCGCCGAAGCCGGCCATGCCGACGAACGCGCCATCGTCGCCGAGCCAGCGTGCCCAGTCGCCCTCGACCGCAGCTTCCACGCCGACGCGCGGGGCGCTGCCCAGCACCTGGGCGCGATAGTCGCTCGGCTGCTGGCGGAACAGGTCGAAGCACGGGGCCGAGACGACCGCGGCCTGTACCCCGTCTTCCGCCAGCAGCTTTGCGGCTTCGAGCGCGATCGCCACCTCCGAACCCGTTGCAATCAGGGTGACGTCACGCGCGAAGGCCGGCTCGACGAGAACGTAGGCGCCGAGCGCGACCTGGTTGTCCTTGCTGCCGTCGCGAACCGTCGGCAGCGCCTGCCGCGACAGGCAGAGGATCGACGGCGAGGTCTCCGCCTTCAGCGCGCAGTCCCACGCTTCCGCCGTCTCGACCGCATCGGCCGGGCGGAACACCAGGACGTTCGGGATCGCGCGCAGCGCCGCCAGATGCTCGACCGGCTGATGCGTCGGCCCGTCCTCGCCGAGCCCGATGGAATCGTGGGTCATCACATGGATGACGCGAATCCCCATCAGCGCCGCAAGGCGGATCGCCGGCCGGCTGTAATCGGCAAAGCTGAGGAAGGTGCCGCCATAGGGAATGAACCCGCCGTGCAGGGCGATGCCGTTCATCGCCGCGGCCATGCCGTGTTCGCGAATGCCGTAGTGGATGTAGCTGCCGTCGAGCGTTTCCGGCCGCACCGAAACCTGCGACTTCGCCAGCGTCAGATTGGAGTGCGTGAGGTCGGCCGAGCCGCCCAGCAAATTGGGCAACGCCTCCGCGATCACGTCGATGACCTGCTGCGAAGCCTGTCGCGTGGCGAGCTTCGGCCGCTCGGTCGCGAACCGCTCCACCAGCTTTGCCATCGCCTCGGCATAGGCGCAGGGCAATTTCCGGTTCAGCGCGTCATGGAACGGAGACCGCTCGGCCCTGTCGCCCTTGCAGGCGCTGCGCGAGCGCTCGATCCAGGCCCGCCGCGCGTCGCGGCCGCGGCCGCCGAGCTCGCGCCACTCCGCCAGCACCGCATCGGGAATTTCGAACGCCGGATACGGCCAGCGCAGCGCGGCACGGGTCTTCGCCACCTCATCGGCACCGAGCGGCGCGCCATGCACCTTTTCGCTGCCCTGCCGGTTCGGCGCGCCGAACCCGATCACCGTCCGGCAGGCGATCAACGACGGACGATCGCTCGATCGCGCCTGCCTGATCGCCGCGGTGATCGCCTGCGGATCGTGGCCGTCGACGCGGTTGACGTTCCAGCCGCTGGCCTTGAACCGCGCCGTCTGGTCGTCCGAGCAGGACAGCGAGGTGGCGCCGTCGATCGAGATATGATTGTCGTCGAACAGCACGATCAGGCGGTTCAGCCGCAAATGGCCGGCCAGCGAGATCGCCTCATGGCTGATGCCTTCCATCAGGCAGCCATCGCCGGCGATCACATAGGTGTAGTGGTCGACGAGGTCGTCGCCGAAGCGGGCGTTCATCAACCGCTCGGCAAGCGCCATGCCGACCGCGGTCGCAACCCCCTGCCCGAGCGGCCCGGTCGTGGTCTCGACACCCGGGGTGTGGCCGTACTCGGGATGGCCCGGGGTCTTCGATCCCCACTGCCGGAACGCCTTGAGCTGGTCGAGCGTCATGTTCTCGTAGCCTGTGAGATAAAGCAGCGCGTAGAGCAGCATCGAGCCATGACCGGCCGACAGCACGAAGCGGTCGCGGTCGGGCCAGGCCGGATCGGCCGGATCGAACTTCAGGAAGTCCGTGAACAGCACGGTCGCGACGTCGGCCATGCCCATCGGCATGCCGGGATGACCGGATTTCGACTGCTCCACCGCGTCGATGGCGAGGAAACGGATGGCGTTGGCCATCTCGTCGTGGCTGATTTCGGGGCGGCTGGCTACGGACGCAAGTGCGGTCATATCGTTCGCCTCTTTCGTTCGATCAGTTGCAGGATCAGCGGGGTCAGGATGAGCTGCATCGCGAGGTCGAGCTTGGCGCCGTGCACCACGATCGAATTGGCGCGCGACATGAAGCTGTTCGGGATCATCGAGAGCAGATAGGGGAAGTCGATGCCGCGCGGGTTCTTCAAGCGGATCACGACCATCGATTCATCCGGCGTCGGGATCCAGCGCGCGATGAACGGGTTCGACGTATCGACGGTCGGCACGCGCTGGAAGTTGATGTCGGTCTCGGTGAATTGCGGACAGATGTAATTCACATAGTCCGGCATGCGGCGCAGGATGGTGTCGGTCACCGCCTCGGTGGAGTAGCCGCGATGGCTGCGGTCGCGATGCAGCTTCTGGATCCATTCGAGGTTGATGACCGGCACGACGCCGATCTTGAGGTCGGCATGCTGCGCGACATTCACCTTGTCGGTGACCACGGCGCCGTGCAGGCCCTCGTAGAACAGGAGGTCGGAATTCTCCGGCAGCGCCTCCCATGCGGTGAAGGTGCCGGGCTTGGCGCCGTAGAGCCGCGCCTCCTCCTCGTCGTGCACATAGTGCCGCGTGGTTCCGGTGCCGGTCTCGGCATAGTCGCTGAACAGCTTCTCCAGCTCCTGGAACAAATTGGTCTCGGGGCTGAAATGGCTGAAGTGCTTGTTGCCGCGCTCGGCTCTTTCCGCCATCAGGCCGCGCATCTCGGCGCGGTCGTAGCGATGGAACGCGTCGCCCTCGATATAGGCGGCGACCACGTTCTCGCGGCGGAAGATGTTCTCGAAGGTCTTCTTCACCGAGGTGGTGCCGGCCCCGGAGGAGCCGGTGATCGAGATGATGGGATGCCGACGTGACATGCGGTCCTCCTCAGCGGAACAGGCCGCGCCGCGCGAACAGCGGGGCATCGCTGCTTTCAAACAACGGCTCGACGGTCAGGTGGATCGCATCGACGTCGCGCACGGCGCGCGCCGATCCCATGATCAGGGGCACACGCTGATGCGGCGTGCGTGCCGACAGTTCGAGAATGCGCGACCGGCCGTTCGACGCGGCGCCGCCCGCCCATTCCATGATCAATGCGATGGGATGCGCCTCGTACAGCAGACGCAACCGGCCTTCGCGGTAGCCCTGGCGCGCATCCGCCGGATACAGGAACACGCCGCCGCGCATCAGGATGCGGTAGGCTTCAGCAACCAGCGAGCCGATCCAGCGCATGTTGAAGTCCTGCCCGCGCTCGCCGTTCACTCCGGCGAGGCACTCGTCGATGTAGCTGCGCACCGGGCCGCTCCAGTGCCGACGGTTCGAGGCATTGATGGCGAATTCCGAAGCATCCTGCGGCACGCGCAGATCGCGCGCGGTCAGGACGAACTCGCCACTCCGCGGGTCCAGCGTGAAACAGTCGACGCACTGGTCGAGCGCCAGCACCAGCACGGTCTGCGGACCATAGATGAAGCAGCCGGCGGCACATTGCGCCGTGCCGGGCTCGAAGAAGGTCGAGATGACGTCGTTTCCTTTCGGCCGGATCGAGAAGATCGTGCCGATCGAGATGTTGTTTTCGAGATTGGCGGATCCATCGAGCGGATCGATCGCGACGCAGAGCGGCGCGTCGGGATCGAGCGTCTCGGGCAGTTCGACTTCCTCCGACAGCACTGCGGCGACCGGCGCGGCGCGCAGCGCGTTCCGCATCAGGTCGTCGGCGACGATGTCGATGGTCTTCTGACGATCGCCGTCGGGATTGACGCCGCCGCTCTCGCCGCCGACTCCGGCGAGCGGCCCGGCGGCAATGATGCGCGAGAGCTCGATCGCGGCGCGCGCAAGGGCTTCGATCACCACAACGGTCGCGGCGCGCAACGGGTTGTGCTGCGCGGGCCACTCCAGATGGGCATGCAATGCAGGACGAATCTCCACCGGCCTCTCCCTATGATCGCGCCCTCTGTCCCGAGGCTTCGAGAGGCGACCTCAGGGGAGTCGCCTTCGCCCTATCAACGCGCGAATTGCCCAATTAGGGAAATTTTATTATCTTTGGTCCGGGCAAAGTATTTCTTATGGAGCTTGTCATGGCCGGCAACTTCTCGCGGGATCTCACCATCCGCCAGCTGCGCGCACTGTCGACCTTGCACGAAGCCGGATCGATCACGTCGGCCGCCAACCGGTTGAACCTGACGCAGCCCGCGGTGACGCTGCAGCTTCGCAACCTGCAGGCGCTCGCGGGGTTGCCGCTGATCCAGCGTACCGGCGACGGCATGGCGCTGACGGATGCCGGCGCACATGTGCTGACGCTGGTCGAGCGGATCGAAGCGGCGCTGAAGGATTGCGAGCAGTCGCTCGACATGATCGCCGGCCGCAGCGGCGGCCGCGTCGCGATGGGCGCGGTCTCCACCGCGAAATACTTCGTGCCGTTCGCGATCGCGGCGTTCTCGCGCCGCTTTCCCAAGATCGAGGTCACGCTCAGGATCGGCAACCGCGAGGAGATTCGCGACGCGCTGCGCGGCTATGATCTCGACATCGCGGTGATGGGCCGGCCGCCGGCCGACGTCGAGGTCGAGATGAAGCCGCTCGGCCGGCATCCGCACTTCATCGTCGCCGCGCCCGATCATCGGCTGGCGCGGCGGCGGCACGTCGCCCCGTCGGAGCTCGCCAACGAAACCTTCATCACTCGCGAGCAAGGATCGGGGACGCGGATGTTGATGCAGCAATATTTCGAACGGGTCGGGCTGGAGCCGAAACTCGGCATGGCGATGGACAGCAACGAGACCATCAAGCAGGCGGTGATGGCCGGGCTCGGCATCGCCTTCATCTCCCAGCACACGGTGTTCCATGAGCTGGAGGACGGCCGACTGGTGGTGCTCAAGGTGAAGGGCCTGCCGATCGTCCGGCAGTGGCACGCGATCAGGCGCGCCGACAAGATCCTGCTGCCGCCCGCGCAGGCCATGCTGGATTTCCTCGGCAAGGAGGGCTGGCGCTATCTGCCGAATTCAAACTAGCGCCCGGGCGACGCCGCAACGCCCGATCGAGCCAGAAAATCGAGGTGGCGCCGTATGTTAGGCATTGAAGTTCCACGAAACGCGTGTCACATCTGGGCTGCGGTCACCCGGCGGACCGCACCCTGCGAGGGAGGTTGAACTGCAGAACCAGTCCCCGCCGACGCCCGACTTCAAGGCGTTATTCGAGGCGGCGCCCGGCCTTTATCTGGTGCTGACGCAGCCCGACTTCCGCATCGTGGCAGTGAGCGACGCTTATCTGCGCGCCACCAAGACCGAGCGCGCCGCGATCCTCGGGCGCGGGCTGTTCGAGGTGTTTCCCGACAATCCGGACGATCCGACCGCCGACGGCGTGCGGAACCTGCGCGCCTCGCTCGAGCGCGTGGTCCAGTTCCGCCGCCCCGACACCATGACGGTGCAGAAATACGATATCCGCAAGCCCGAGTCGGAGGGCGGCGGCTTCGAGGAACGCTATTGGAGCCCGCGCAATTCGCCTGTGTTGGGGCCGAACGGGCAGTTCACCTACATCATCCATCGGGTCGAAGACGTCACCAGCTTCATCCAGCTGAAGCAGCGCGGTGCCGAGCAGGACCAGCTGACCGACCGGCTGCGCGAGCGCACCGAGCAGATGGAAGCGGAAATCTTCATGCGCGCCCGCGAGGTCGAGGCCGCCCGCGAACAGCTCGAAGCCGAGCAAAAGCTCCGCCAAGTGCAGAAGATGGAGGCCGTCGGGCACCTCTCCGGCGGCATCGCCCACGACTTCAACAATATCCTGACCGTCATCACCGGCCTGATCGACATCCTCGCCGAAGCCGTCGAGCACGACGCCGCGCTGTCGTCTGTCGCCAAGATGATCACCGATGCGGCGTTTCGCGGTGCCGAAGTGACCAAGCACCTGCTGGCCTTCTCGCGGCTGCAGCCGCTGCAACCGCGTGAAGCCAATCTCAACACGCTGGTGCAGGACACCGCGCGGCTGCTGCGCCCCTCGCTTGGCGAGCAGATCGAGATCGATACCGCGCTCGAGCCCGATGCCTGGCCCGCCTTCATCGATCCGAACCACATGGCGACCGCGCTGCTCAATCTCGCGGTCAATGCCCGCGATGCGATGCCCGACGGCGGCAAGCTGATGCTGGAGACCAGCAACGTCATCCTCGACGAGGTTTATGCCGTCGCCAACCCCGACGTGCGGGCGGGTGAATATGTGATGGTCGCGGTCAGCGACACCGGCGGGGGCATCCCGGCGGGGATCCGCGACAAGGTGTTCGAGCCGTTCTTCACCACCAAGGACACCGGCAAGGGCACCGGGCTCGGGCTCAGCATGGTGTACGGCTTCATCAAGCAGTCCAACGGACACCTCAAGATCTATTCCGAAGAGGGCCACGGCACCTCGATCAAGCTCTATCTGCCGCGCAGCAGCGGCGACATGATCGACGTCGAGCCGCCTCCTCCGGTCGACACGCGCGGCGGCAATGAATCCATCCTGGTCGTCGAGGACGATCCGCTGGTGCGCAATTATGTCAGCGCCCAGCTCGAGCAGCTTGGCTATCACACCATGGTCACCGCCAACGGCCCGGAAGCATTGGCTGCGGTCGACAACGGGTTCGTCTGCGACGTGCTGTTCACCGACGTCATCATGTCCGGCGGCATGAACGGCCGGCAGGTCGCCGATGCCGTGATCGCCAAACTGCCCTCGGTGCGCGTGCTCTTCACCTCCGGCTACACCGAGGACGCGATCATCCATCACGGCCGCCTCGACCCGGATGTGACGCTGCTGCCGAAGCCCTACCGCAAATCCGATCTCGCGCGGATGATCCGGCAGGTGCTGGCCCAGCCGCCGGCGGCGGCAATGGGCAAGTGAGGCGGGGCGTCACGCGTCTCCGTTCTGCTTCTTGATCTGGTCGGCCGGCACCGCGCATCCGGACAAGAACAGTGCCGCGCAGGCCTTGGCGCGGGCCTCGATCTGCGCCCGCGACGGCGGCGGCCTGTGGCCGTACATCACGTCGCGTTGCGGCTGGAACACGAGCATGCCGAGCAGCATGCCCGCAGCAGCCTGCGCGTCGTCCACCGCGATCCGTCCCCTCCGCTGCTGCACGCCGAGCCACGCAGCGAGCGCGCCAAGCGTCCGCTGCATCGCCTTCTCGTAGAACATCTCGGCGATGTCGGGAAATTTGTCGCTGTCGGCCAGGATGATGCGCTGAAGCGCGATGACCTCGGCATCGAGAATCAGCTCGCCACAGCTCGAGAGTGCGGCCTCCAGTGCCGCCGCGATATCGCGGCCGTCGCAGGCGCCGAGATTTACGGCCGATATGAATCGGTCCATCCGGTCCGTCACCGTGCCCTCGAACAGCGCCAGCTTGGTCGGGATCAGCCGATAGAGTGTCTTGGTGGAGACGCCAGCGCGGCAGGCCACGTCGGCGATGTTGGCCGCAGCGAAGCCGCGCTCGGAGAACTCGCGCCGCGCGGCGTCATAGATCAGCGCGCGCGTCTCGTCGTCGGAACGCAGCTGCGGCCGCCCGCGGCCGCGCCGCGCCGGTGCGCTTTGCTCAGTCTGATCCTTGTCATTCCGGTTCATCCGCGAGCCATGCTTTTAAATGATGCCTGTCATTCTATTGACACTCCCAATATGGGCCCTATTTTGGAAAATATCAAGTTTCCTAATTAGTCCCGCGGGCGTCGGCCGAAATTGGCAAGACATTCCAGCAGGATAGACGGATCAGGAGCGCCGCCATGAGCCAGCATGAGACATCATTCAAGGCCGAAAGCCAGGTCCCGGCCGAGACCGCCAGGCAATTGATCACCAATCCGGAGGCCGCCAAGCCGCCCGCCGCCAAGGGCAGGCTTCGCCGCCTCCTGCTGGCCGGCGCGGCGTTCGCCGTGCTTTCGGGCGGCGCCTGGTACGGCTGGGATTACTGGACGGTCGGCCGCTTCCAGGTCTCGACCGACGACGCCTATGTGAAGGCCGACAACACGACGATCGCACCAAAAGTCTCCGGCTATCTCAGCGCGGTGCTGGTCGGCGACAATGAGCATGTGCGCGCCGGCCAGATGCTGGCGCGGATCGACGATCGCGATTTCAGGGTCGCGCTGGATCAGGCCAAGGCCGATGTTGCCGCCGCCGAAGCCGCGATCGCCAGCAAGCATGCGCAGCTCGATGTGCAGCAGTCGGTGATCGAAGCGGCACGCGCGACCCTTGCCGTCGACACCGCGACGCAGACCTTCGCCGAGCAGGAGAACAAGCGCTACACCGACCTCGCCGGCACCGGCTTCGGCAGCGTGCAGAACGCGCAGCAGGCGCAGTCGCGCTACGCCAGCGCACAGGCCGCCATCGCCCGCGATACCGCGAACCTCGCCTCCGCGCTCCGTCAGGTGGAGTTGCTCAAGGCCGACATTGCCCAGGCGGTCGCGGCGCAGGCACGGGCGACCGCGCTCCAGCATCAGGCCGAGCTGAACCTCGGCTACACCACCATATCAGCCCCGATCGACGGCGTGGTCGGCAATCGTACCCTACGCACCGGCCAGTTCGTCCAGGCCGGCACGCAGCTGATGTCGCTGGTGCCCGCCACCGGCGCCTATGTGATCGCGAACTACAAGGAGACGCAGCTCACCAACGTCCGCAAGGGTCAGCCGGTCGAGATCGCCGTCGACATGTTCCCGGGACAGGTGGTGCGCGGTCATGTCGACAGTCTCGCGCCCGCCAGCGGCCAAGAATTCGCGCTGCTGCCGCCTGACAATGCGACCGGCAACTTCACCAAGGTGGTGCAGCGCATTCCGGTGAAGATTGCGCTCGACGCGACGGCGGTCGAATTGCGGCCCGGCATGTCGGTCATCCCGACCATCGCAACCTTGTCGCAACCCGGCGAGGCGCCGCGCTCCAGCGCCTCTCCCAAGCTCGCTGTCGCCTCATTCAAATAGGTGATGTCATGTCCGATCTCGCGCTCTCCTCCCCTTCTGCTGCGCCCCGCGCGGCAGCAGCAGCGGCCGATCCCAACCGCGCCAGCATGGCGGTCTGGATTTCCATCGTCGCCGCCATGATCGGCGCCTTCATGGCGATCCTCAACATCCAGATCACCAACGCCTCGCTGCTCAACATCGAGGGCGGCATCGGAACCGGCGTCGACAACGGCTCCTGGATCTCGACCTCCTATCTGATCGGCGAGATCGTGGTGATTCCGCTGACCGACTATCTCAGCCGGGTGTTTTCCTTCCGCAAGATCATCATCAGCTTCGCCACCCTGTTCGCGATCTTCTCGGTCGCCTGTGCCTTCACCCACGACCTGCCCTCGATGATCGCGATGCGCGGCTTGCAGGGTTTCTTCGGCGGCGTGCTGATCCCGATGGCCTTCACGCTGGTCTTCACCAAGCTGCCGAAGGCCCAGCAGCCGGTCGGCCTTGCCATGTTCGCGCTCGCGGTGACCTTCGCCCCCGCGATCGGCCCGACCATCGGCGGCTACCTCACCGAGAATTACGGCTGGCAGACCATCTTCTTCGTCAATGTGATCCCGACCGCGGTGATGGTCATCACGCTCTACTTCACGCTGGAACGCCAGCCGATGCAGCTGCATCTGCTGCGCGAGGGCGATTGGCTCGGCATCGTCACGATGGCGATCGGCCTGTCATCGCTGCAGGCCGTGCTCGAGGAAGGCAACAAGAACGACTGGTTCGGCTCGCCCTTCATCGTCAAGCTCGCGGTGATCGCCGCCGTCAGCCTCACTCTGTTCGTCTGGATCGAGCTCGTCGTCGAGAAGCCGCTGATCCGGCTGCGCCTCCTGACCCAGCGCAGCTTCGGGTTCGGCACCATCTCGGCGGTGTTCGTCGGCTTCGCGCTGTTCGGCTCGGTCTACCTGCTGCCGGCCTATCTCGGCCAGGTGCAGCGCTACAACGCCGAGCAGATCGGCCAGGTGCTGGCCTGGACCGGCCTGCCGCAGCTGATCCTGATCCCGCTGGTGCCGAAGCTGATGCAGCGTTTCGATCCGCGCTTCATCGCCTTCACCGGCATGATCCTGTTCGCGGTCTCCTCCTTCATGAACATCGCGATGTCGCTCGATTACTCCGGCGACCAGTTCTTCGTCCCGAACATCGTCCGTGCGATCGGCCAGGCGATCATGCTGGCCCCGCTGTCGGCGGTCAGCCTCGGCAGCGTCGCCCCGCAGGATGCCGCGGCGGCCTCCGGCATCTCCAACATGATGCGCAATCTCGGCGGCGCGATCGGCACGGCGCTGCTCGCCACCATCGTCACCAAGCGCGAGCAATTCCACTCCAACATCATCGGCCAGTCGGTCGACCTCGGCCGCGAGGAAGTGCGCACCCGGATCGCCGAGGTCACCAACTACTTCCTCAGCCACGGCATCTCCGATCCGGCGACCGCGCACCACCAGGCCATCGTGGCGCTCGGCAATATCGTGAAGCGCCAGGCCCTGGTGCTTGGTTTCAGCGACACCTTTGCCGTGATCGGCATCGTGCTGGTGTTCGCCGCGATCGCGATCCTCTTGACCGGCAAGCCGAAGAACGCGGCCGGCGGCGGCGCGGCGCATTGATTTGTCGGGCGGCGGCCGCTGGCCGTCGCCCTCCTCCTTTTGCTTGTCAGCTTGCTTCTCGCAGCTTGAAGCGCTGGATCTTCCCGGTCTGGGTCTTCGGCAGCGCCTCGACGAAGGCAATCGCGCGCGGATATTTGTACGGCGCGATCGTCGCCTTGACGTGATCCTGCAACAGCTTGACCTCGACATCGTCGCAGCGCGCACCCTGCTTCAGCACGATGAACGCCGAGACGATCTGCCCCCGCTCCTCGTCGGGTGCGCCGATCACGGCGCACTCCGCGACATCGGGATGGCCGAGCAGCGCGGCCTCGACCTCGGGGCCGGCGATGTTGTAGCCCGCCGAGATGATCATGTCGTCGGCCCGCGCCACGAACGACAGCCGGCCGTGCTCGTCGCGGACGAAGGCATCGCCGGTGATGTTCCAGCCGTCGCGGACATATTTGGTCTGCCTCGCGTCCGCGAGATACCGGCAGCCGGTCGGGCCGCGCACCGCCAGCTTGCCGACCTGGCCCGCCGGCAGCTCGTTCATGTCTTCGTCGACGATCTTCGCCTCGTAGCCGGTGACAGGCGTGCCCGTAGTGCCGCCGACGGCGCTGCCGGTGCGGTTGGTGATGAAGATGTGCAGCAGTTCAGTGCTGCCGATGCCGTCGAGGATCGGCTTGCCGGTCTTCCTGGTCCAGCTCTCGAACACCGGCGCCGGCAACGTCTCGCCGGCCGAGACGGCGAGCCGCAGCGACGACAGATCGGCGCCCTTGTCCATCGCGGCCATCATCGCTCGATAGGCGGTCGGCGCGGTGAAGCAGATCGTCGCCTTGTAGGTTTCGATGATCCGGATCATCTCGCTCGGCGCCGCATTCTCCAGCAGCGTCGCGGTGGCGCCGAAGCGCAGCGGGAAGATCGCGAGCCCGCCGAGGCCGAACGTAAACGCAAGCGGCGGCGAGCCGACGAACACATCGTCGGGTGTGACCTTGAGCACCTCCCTCGCATAACCATCGGCAACGATCAGGAGATCACGGTGAAAGTGCATGGTCGCCTTGGGCTCGCCCGTCGTGCCCGACGTGAAGCCGAGCAACGCGACGTCGTCGCGGCCGGTCTTCACCGCATCGAACTTGACCGGCTTGTTCAGCGCGATCCGGTCGAGCTCGGCATCGTGGTTCTGCGTGCCGTCGAAATTGACGACCTGCTTAAGGAATTTGCTGGTCTTGGCGCAGGCCACCAGTTCATCCGCGATGCGGCTGTCGGTCAGTGCCAGCGAGATCTCGGCCTTGTCGACGATCTTGGCCAATTCGCCGGCGCGCAGCATCGGCATGGTGTTGACGACGACAGCACCTGCTTTTGTTGCAGCAAGCCAGGCCGCGACCAGCGCCGGGTTGTTGCCCGAGCGGATCAGCACGCGATTGCCGGGCTTGACGCCGTAATTCTCCACCAGCGCATGCGCCAGGCGGTTCGACCAGTCGGTCAATTCCTTGTAGGTGCGCTGGCGGCCGTTGCCGATCAGCGCGATGCGATCGCCCATCCCCTGTTCGACGATGCGGTCGGTCAGCTCGACCGCGGCGTTGAGATAATCCGGATATTGAAATTCCGGCCGGTCGAGCAGCAGCCTGGGCCATTGCGCTGATGGCGGCAGGTTGCGCCGCGCGAAATCGTCGACATGCCCGGATGGGCCGAGCCCGGGAAATTCACCTGACATTCGATTGCCCCTCACTTTCCATCTAGAAAGGCCAAGACCAACGTCGAGAAGAACAAGGACGCCCGGCAGCGTTCCAATCGCCAATCATTTTATACTTAAAATAATTCGGCGCAAGCCTGGAAATCGCGCGGCAATCGCCGGCCGATCCTTCAGAACCTCAGATTTGCGTAAGCTGCCCCAGCCGCGCGACCATCGCCGAGCCCGGGTCGGCGAGCGGCGCGATCGCGGTGAAATGATTGGCGTCGGGCACAACGCCGAACCGCGTTGCAACGCCCGCTTTGCCCCAGACATCGACGATGGTCCGGCTCTGCCGGTGATATTCCGCGCTCTCGGCGCCGCCGACGACGGCATCGAGCGTTGCGCCCGCAGGCGGCGTCCAGGACAACGGGCTCGCCGCCCGTGCTGCGGCGCGGTCGAGGCCAAGCGCCTTGTTGATGGAGGTGCCGACCAATGGCTCAAGCTCGAACAGGCCGGAGATCGCGTAAGCAGCCCTGACCAGGTCCTTCGGCAACGACGCATCATAGGCCGGCCAATCGGTCGCGAGCATGCATGCGGCAAGATGTCCGCCGGCGGAGTGTCCCGACACGACCAGCGGCCGGCTGAGCCTGGCCAGTTCGCGGCACGCCGCACGCATCTCGCCGATGATGTCGCCGACCGTGACATTGGGACAGAGATCGTAGCTCGGCACCGCGACGCTGATGCCGTGGCCGTTGAGCCCTCGCGCGCAGTGGCTCGATGACGAGCCGTCGAGCGCCTGCCAGTAGCCGCCATGGATGAAGACCACGAGCGGGCCGTCACGATCGCCCTCGAACAGGTCGATGACGTTGCGGCTGCCCCGACCATAGGTCAGCCGCCGCGGCGGATGCTGCTCGCGATAGGCCGCAGAGTCCCTCGCCCAGCCGGCCATCAGCGCCGGATTTTCTGGCACCCGCGCCCGGTTGTTGTATTCGACCTCGTAATCGACCTCGGTCACGGCTTAAGCGCTCCTCGCCTTGGCGGAGCGCTGCGCCGAGCCCTTGGCCTTGGCGAGCAGCCGCATCAGTTCGCGGATATCCTTCGGCGAGAGATCGCCGAAGATATCCGCGATCCACTTCTCGTGCTCGGCGGCCATCTTGCGGAATTCGGCGCGGCCGAGCTTTGTGAGCCGGATGAACTGCACGCGGCGGTCCGTCTCCGAGGTGCGGCGGTCGAGATGGCCTGATTCAACCAGGCGCTCGACCAGCCCGGTGACGTTGCCGTTGGATACCATCATCCGCTTCGACAGGTCCGACAGCGTCATGCCGTCGGACACCTTGTCGAGTTGGGCCATCAGATCGAAGCGCGGCAGCGTGACGTCGAACTTCTCGCGCAGCCGGCTGCGCACCTCGCCTTCGATCAGCGTGGTGCAGGTCAAGAGGCGCAGCCACAGCCTGAGCTCGGTGCCGTGATCGTCGGGCAGTTCGACGGCTTTGGTTTCGGAATCGAGGATCATGCGGCGATCGTGCCTCCGCGGCGGGTTCCGGTCGGACCAATTGCTTTGAGCTTCAAGCAATTCGCGGCGCCCCGCAAGGACAATTGCGAATCGTGCCTGATCCGTCTGGGCAATCCTGCAATTTCTTTAAACTTCAAGCAATTGGCGCGGCGCTTGCATGGGCTGCGCCTGCATGATGCGCGACGATCGCCCTGACGCGATGCCACATCGCTTGCGGCGCTTGCACGCGTCAGACTAAGCTGCGGCCAATTGGCTGAAGCAAAGCAGTGGTCGGGGAGAGACATGAAACAATTGACGAAGCTCGCGGGATTGGCGGCGCTGCTGGGTGTTGCGGTCACCCCGGCGGCCGCGCAGGAGAAGATCAAGATCGGCGTGCTGGTCACGACGTCCGGTCCCGCCGCGGCGCTCGGCCAGCAGGTCCGCGACGGCTTTGCGCTCGCGATCAAGGACCTCGGCGGCAAGATGGCCGGCCGCGATGTCGAGATCGTCAACGCCGACGACGAACTGAAGCCCGACGGCGCGGTGGTCAAGGTGCGCGGCCTGCTCGAGCGCGACAAGGTCGACTTCGTGGTCGGCCCGATCTTCTCCAACATCCTGCAGGCGATCCATCGCCCGGTCACCGACAGCAAGACCTTCCTGATCAGCCCGAACGCAGGCCCCTCCAGCTACGCCGGCAAGGAGTGCAACCCGTTCTTCTATGTGACGTCGTACCAGAACGACCAGGTGCACGAGATCCTCGGCAAGGTGTCGCAGGACCGCGGCTACAAGCGCGTCTACCTCCTGGTGCCGAACTATCAGGCCGGCCGCGACTCCGTCGCCGGCTTCAAGCTCGACTACAAGGGCGAGATCGTCGAGGAATCCTACACGCCGCTGAACACGCTGGATTTCCAGCCCGAATTGTCCAAGATCGCCGCGCTGAAGCCGGACGCGCTGTTCACCTTCATGCCGGGCGGCATGGGCGTTAATCTCGTGAAGCAGTACAAGCAGGCCGGCGCCACCGTGCCGGTGCTCTCCGCCTTCACCGTCGACGAATCCACCCTGCCCGCGCAGCAGGACGCAGCCGTCGGCATGTTCGGCGGGGCGAACTGGGCACCCAACCTCGACAACCCCCAGAGCAAGAAGTTCGTCACCGCCTATGAGGCGGCCTACAACGGCGTGCCCGGCACCTACGCCATGCAGGCCTATGACGCGGCGCTGTTAATCGACAGCGCGGTCAAGGCCACAAAGGGCGACCTCTCCAACAAGGACGCGGTCGCGGCCGCGCTGAAAAAGGCCGACTTCACCTCGCTGCGCGGTAACTTCAAGTTCAGCAACAACGGTTATCCGATCCAGGATTTCTACCTCACCAAGGTCGCGAAGCGGCCGGACGGCAAATTCCAGACCGAGATCGTCGAGAAGGTGTTTTCGAATTATGGCGATCGCTACGCCAAGGACTGCGCGGCAAAGTAAGGCACTCAAAGCGTTTTCGAGCGAAATGGGTATCGGTTCGCGTGAAGAAAACGCGTCAAATGGAGATCAAGAGACATGACGATGAAAGACGAGATCGCCGGCATCACCCGCGCCAATGAAGGCATCCAGGGCATTTCCTGGAGCATCCTCGGCCAGACCTACGTGCCGAAGAGCCGCACCGAGCATTCGTTCTCCTGGCACGCCACCTTCCCCCCGGGCACCTTCGTTCCTCCGCATATCCACCCCGACCAGGACGAGTACCTCTACATCCTCGAGGGCAAGCTCGACTTCATGCTCGACGGCGCCGACGAATCCGCAACTCCAGGCGATCTGGTTCGCCTGCCGATGGGCAAGCCGCACGGCATCTTCAACAAGTCGCAGCAGCCGGCCAAGACGCTGTTCTGGGTGTCGCCGACGCGGAGGCTCTACGACCTGTTCTGGGCGATCCACAACATGAA
Source organism: Bradyrhizobium sp. BRP56 (assembly GCF_020194035.1). Classification (NCBI taxonomy): domain Bacteria; kingdom Pseudomonadati; phylum Pseudomonadota; class Alphaproteobacteria; order Hyphomicrobiales; family Nitrobacteraceae; genus Bradyrhizobium; species Bradyrhizobium sp. BRP56. The sequence goes on along the minus strand of NZ_JADYVV010000028.1, from coordinate 460 downwards.
GGAGCAGAACCCGGATGACGTGGTGCGGCTCGCCGCCGAGCACAACATCCACTTCCTGCCGCCGCCTCCGGCGTAACGTCGGCACCGGCCTCTCTTCCGTCATCCTGAGGAGCGGCCACTTGGCCGCGTCTCGAAGGATGCACGGCCCCGCTGGTGGCCGTCGACCCTTCGAGACGGCCGCGTTGCGGCCTCCTCCAGCGACAAAGGCGAAGCCTTTGCGCGGGAGTGACGATGTGAGAATTGTAGCGGGCGGCCTCCGCACGCCGTCGTCCTGGCGAAAGCCAGGAGGTGGATTCACATTCGAAGTGCAACACTTGAGCAAAGGACTCGGCAGGCGTGCGGTAGTCAAGGCATTTGCGCGGGGTGTTGTTGTAGGCGGCGATGAACTGGCGGAATCTGGCGGTCGAGAGGGTTACGAGATCCGTCTTGCGGGGAATAAAGCGGCGCATCCTGCCGATGG
>NZ_JADYVV010000270.1:0-234 GCF_020194035.1 Bradyrhizobium sp. BRP56 | reverse complement strand
TGCCGCCGTCGAAGTTGCCGGCAAAGTTGGCGCTGGTGCTGATCGGCGCGCCCGTCAGATTGGTCTCGTCCAGCGTCAGCTGGCCCGCAACCGCGGCCGTCGGCGTTCCCAGCGACGGGCCGTCGTCGTGGATCGCAAACACCCCGCTGCCGAGGTCGATGCCCTTGGTGACGTGATCGCCGTCGGCGTCGGTCACCGTCTGGTTCAGCAGCAGCGTGTTCGCCGCCGTCGTCA
>NZ_JADYVV010000027.1:0-105289 GCF_020194035.1 Bradyrhizobium sp. BRP56 | reverse complement strand
GCTCGAAGCCGACATCCGTACCTTCATCGAATTGCACAACAACAACCCGAAGCCCTTCAAATGGACCAAGTCCGCAGACCAGATCTTGGCTTCCGTCAAACGCTTTTGCCACAAAGCCCAGCAGACTCTATGTGGCGAACTTTAGATTCATGTGACTAGCTGCTGTTGTTAGTTGGTAAACTCACCGCCGTTTGTCGTGCTGGTGATTGCAACGCCGTTAACGCATGTTGTCAACAGCCGTTAACGTAAGCGGATCAACTTTCCGGACACGATGCAACCGCAGGCATAAATACACGTTCGTCTGCCTATTTTATAAGGCAGGCCGATCGTCGCAGCCAAAAACCTTTCCGAACATCGAATAGCGGCGAACAAGCGTAAACATCGACACGCACTGCTTTTGGCGACAATCAAAACGACCATCGACTCGTGCTCGTGACGATGACGAACGATGGTCAATCAAGCCACATCGGCATGGGATTCTGAGGAGGTGTCGCTTCTGCAATGCATGTGGAGCGCGGGCCACTCGGTGTCTGCGAGGGGTGGCGATGCGTATCTCGCAACGCCATCATCGGCAAGGTCAAGCGCATGAGAGCTCGCCGAGGCCAAGCAACGCAACAGGGACAAACGACGGCAAAGTCAGCAGCAGTCGCTATCGACTTTGATCCGGCGCTCGTGCAGGAGATGCTCGCCAAGATCGATGGCTATCACGCCGATCTCGCATCCGAACGCGGTTCGTCGATGGCGCGGTGTCGCAACATCCGCGATGTCGATCAGCAACGTCTACAAGGAAGTCAAAGCGCGGAGCTCATCGGCAACCCAACCATCGGCCGTCGCCCCGCGCGAGGGCAAGCGCCTCGAACAGCCGCGGCAGCCGCTGACAGAGCACGGAGCGGTTGTCGCGGCAGGCCTTGTGGCCCAAGGCGCAAGCAATCCAGCTCTTGCAGACGCCGGTCGGGCCGATGATGAGCAGGTTCTGATGCCGGTCGATCCACTCGCCGGCGACGAGCTTTTGGAACAGCGGCTTGTCGAGCCCGCGCGGCGCCTTCATGTCGATAGTCGATCCAGTCCCAATTGATCTTGCCGGCGTGCTGAACCAGTTCGTGCTCCATGTTGATGACCTGCTTGAGCCTGGCCCGGAACAGATCACCTTCGTCCGTCGCCTTCGGCTTCTTCGGTCGCATCGGCTCCTCCCGATACGAGCGCCGAATCATGCCGTGCGATTCGAGGGAATCTCAAACTGCAAATTGCAGGTTCCGAGCTACCGCACTGTCAAAGCCTGCAATCACAAAATCGCCGCAGCCGAAAAACAACGACTCCAGATCAGCCCCTTACCTGTTCTTCACGGACGACTAAGGAGGCACGGATGAATCGATCCATGAGTCAAAAACCAGGCGCACGCTTTACCGAGAAGCAGGGCCATTATCTGGCGTTCATCTATACCTATTCGCACATGTCCGGACGGCCACCCGCCGAATCCTGCATCCCCAGAAGCATCGAAGTCCTTGTGCCGCCAGAAAACTTGCCTATCCTAAGCTGGCCGGTATCAAACCATCAAGATCACTGTGACGAGCCACTAGCTAGTTTCGCCCTCACCTCGTGGCAAGAGGTTAATCGGATGCGTGTGGCGAGAATAACATCAAGCCGAAAGAACACCGAATTCCAGAGTACGCCTAAAGGTTGCCTGGAAGATCGGCGCGAACGTTTGATCCGCGCCTTGGCGAGTCCGAGCCGTCACGGCGCAGGACAGCGCTTCTCTATCCGAGCGAAGCCGCAGCGTCCGCTGCCTTAATCACCTCAGGTGATATTTATTGAGTAGTTCGCCAAGCTCAGTCGCTTCAATCTTTTTTAGAATGAGCTCGCGCAGGAACGCAGGTCCCGGGATCTCAATTTCATTGCCGTCGCGCAGTCTACCCATTGCTGCAAGCAGCTTGCGAATATCATAGGTCGAGTTGAATACCTCGGGCACGCCACGTTCAATCTTGAGGAGGATATACACGGCTTCCATCGCGGTCCGAACGGAGTATTCCGTCGTGAAGATACAATCCCGTTCACCCGACTCCGCGAACTGGCCGATGAAGGCGAAATTGACCGCATCTTTCGGCACAACATCTGGCCGGTCGCCCGCCTGCCGCGGCATGAAGAAGGAAGTGACGTAGGGCATCATCACCGGGACCGTCTTGGCGGCCCCAGCGGCGAGTTCCGGTATACTCGCAACCGGCACACCGAGGTGATAAAGCCATTCTTGCGTGATTTCCTCGCCCGTACAATCTTGCATCGGTTTCCTCACGTAGTCGCCGGCTTTATCGACGAATAGCGAATAGACCCAGACGACGACTTGATCGCTGGGCTGGCGCTTGAAATGCGGCTGGCGATTTGTGGTCCAACTGAGCAACCAGCTCGAATCTTTCACCGTAACGATGCCTCCTGTGACAACCTTGCCGCTGAACGGATCGCGTTTGGCGATCTTGCGGATGTATGCTGGAATGCGTTTGTCCAGGGTCGTGATCGTCGCCGATTCCCATTTGCTTGCAGGAATATTGCCGCAAAAGACATTTGGGCGTCCAAAGGCCGCATCTTTGGCCGCAATACGCCGCCACAGATCCCAGGCGGGCGCCGGTCCTTCGTTGAGCCTGGCGGCCGTGTGATGGTCCCCCATGTCCGAGTTTTCGGTCAGCGACCCGATCGTCATGAAAACAAGATCGTCGGCGCCAATAATGAGACTGCCCTCAATGCCATTCTCCAGCCAGCGGATGGCTGTGGCTTGCTTGCGGCCACGCTTTATGTCGAAATCGATATCGGTGACTCCGACCCCGTAGCGAAAGTTGACGCCTTGCGCCAACAGCCATTTGGATAACGGCAGAACGAGCGATTCATATTGATTGTATTTGGTAAACTTCAGCGTACTGAAATCCGGCAGGCCGCCGATATGGTGGATGAATCGATGCAGATAAAGTTTCATCTCGAGGGCTGAATGCCATTCTTCAAAGGCGAACATGGTCCGCCAATAGAGCCAGAAATTGCTGTTGAAGAAATCTCTTCCGAACACTTCGTCGATGCGCTTGGTCTCCATCTGCTTACGAGTGGCAAGAAAAAGGGCAATCAGCTCTTTCTGGGCCTGTTCGCTCAGTGTGAAGAGGCCATCGGTATGGGCATCCTGCCCCTGCTTCACCGTCGCCCGCCGTAGTGTGTAGTTCGGATCATCCTTGTTCAGCCAGTAAAACTCATCGAGCACGCTGGCGCCTTCAAGTTCGAGCGATGGGATCGAACGAAACAGATCCCAGAGACACTCGAAATGATCCTCCATCTCTCTACCACCTCGAATCACGAATCCCCTTTCCGGATCCTGACAACCGTCCAACGCGCCCCCCGGAACCGTCTGTCGTTCGAGGATGGTGATACGGTCGCCACGCAACTGCCCGTCGCGGATCAAGAAGGCCGCGCCGGAGAGCGCAGCCAACCCCGAACCAACGAACCATGCTGTCTTGCTATCCACGCCGGCGGGTTTGCGGGGCCGAGCAAAAGCTTCGTAATTTCCACTGGTGTAATACATCGCGACATTCGATCTCGTTTGATGTGACAATCCGTCCGCTGATAGTCAGAAGATGTTTTCGACCGCCTGACCCTTCTGCGGGACGCCGATCGTCAGACCGCCATCGACGACGATTTCGGAGCCGGTAAGATAAGAGGACTCGTCGCTAAGCAGGAACAAGACTGCCTGTGACACTTCCTGCGGCTCGGCTGGCCGCGCGAGCGGAATTGGAAAACTGGAAAGATCGATGTTCTCTGTCATCCGAGTGTTGATGAAGCCCGGATGGATAGAGTTTATGCGAACGCCGGACGCGGCGGCCTCCAAGGCAGCGGACTTCGTTATGCCCCGCACGCCGAACTTGGAAGCAACATAGGCGTGAAGCCCAGGACTACCCCTCATCCCCTCGACCGACGAGATGTTGACGATCGAGCCTCCGCCCGCGCGGCGCATCGCAGGTAGGGCAGTCTGCATTCCCAAGAATACACCGGTGAGATTGACAGCCAGGGTCTTCTCCCACTGCTCGAGCGGGAACCGCTCGATGGGAGCCATACTCGCTATGCCTGCATTGTTGACGAGGCCGTGCACCGCGCCGAACTTGCCCTCCGCAGCCGCAATCGCCTGGCACCATTCCCCTGGCTGAGCGACGTCTTGACGCACATAGATCGCGGATGGGCCAAGTTCGGCCGCGAAAGTCGCTCCTTCATTGTCAAGAATATCGGTGATCACGACTTTCGCGCCCTCGGCTACCAGCAGGCGCGCATGAGCGGCCCCCATCCCTTGAGCCCCGCCGGTTACCAAAATGACTTTTTCGCTCACACGTCCCATAACTCTTGGTTCCCTCGATCAGTGGCGGTGCAGGGGTTTTCAGCATCAAAAAGGATGACGGGCGTGTTGATCAAAATGGTTGAGAACGAGCATTGAAAGTCGGGCAAGCCAAGAGTTGCGGTCTGCACCACGCCCCGGACTCTTGGCGATCTGCCCTCTGCTACGTATCATCTTTGATTCCCAAAGCCTGTGCGCAGTACCCGTGTAAATTGGCGCTAAAGCACTTCGATAACGATTTCACGTCGCGAACATGCTTCCGCCGCTCAGGCGTTAGCCATCCTTTGGATTATTGCATTGGCTTTGCCGAACTACCCCGCCTTCTAGACGCCGACAATTTGCGACCGAATTTCCTCCGGTTTCGGAGATAGGATCGGTACCCGCGAGCGGAGCGATACCGGTGCCGAACGGTGCTGAGCTCCTTGTGGATCGAAAAGTGGGGCGCAGAACGCATGAGGTTCTCCTTAGTCTTGCGAATTGGAGTATCCATTCCGTGCAATCGGCGCGCCGAGACTCTGATGGGAAGTCAGCCTCACGTGACTCTTGCACAGGCGCCGGAGGTCTTCCGACTCTCCACCGAGACGGCGATGTCAGGGCCTGCGTTTTCGACCATGCGCAGCGACAATGTTACGCTGATCTGGTTTAATCGAGGCTGTTGCGAAAACTCGTGAGAGAGCCTCATCGACTTTCTGTCCGGATACTTGATCATGTCGGGCTTTCGACATCGCGTCGTCAATCGGACAAGCGAGGAAGGCAACAGAACAAGGGTCGAAAGTTGTCGGGTCACTCGTACCCAATTTGACGTCAGCCAGTGAGCCGTATAAACCGCACGAGGTGCCTGGCATCGACGTTGCATAACGACTGATAGACAAATAGGAATCACCCACTCGCCTTGACGTCATCATCGGTGAGCAGGCTCCGCCGGAATGGATGCACAATCAGGCGCATCCGGCAGCACAGGACAGCTGCCGGCTTCTAGAATGGAAAAGGTCAAGCGTGTCGGATGTTTTCGGATCGTTTAATCCGGCGGATTGAGGTGCAAGGCGCAGAAACGGCACTGCGGCCTCGCGTAGCGAAGATCGCTATCACCGGATCGATGTGCCGCACGGACTACCGAACCCACATCGCTGCCAGCGCAGTACAGTCGCTTCAGGGGCGCTTCAACAACCGGAGAGGCGCGGTGAGATGAATAGCTCAATCTCCAACCGCGCGAATTGTTCTGAGATCAAGGAGGATGCGATGCCCGACGTCAAAGGCATTCCGCTTGATGCGCCTCTTTACCATGGGGGCAAAAATCGTGGCGGTGCGTTTCTCGGCTGCCAAGCCATAAACCTTATGTTCAGCGTGGGGCACGAGGCGAATTGTTTATTGCCGAAGGAACTAGCACCTGCAGCAAACCCTGCAATCGCCATTGTGGGGGTCGCGAGCTATCGCTCAAGCACTGTCGGGCCATACTTGGAGTGCTATTCAGGAATTCAAGTTCGTGATCCCGACGGCGAGACTGGCTACTACATCCCTTACATTTACGTGACGGTAAATGATGCAGCTCTCGCCTCGGGACGAGAGGTTCTTGGTGCTCCAAAAAAGCTGGCGCACATTAGACTGATCAGAGAAGGCGGTCTAATTCAGGGTACGCTCGAGCGTCCGAAAGGCAAGCGCCTGCTGACCCTTACCGCTCAACCAGACGAGCGCATGAGCTCGGATTCGCGGCAGATGTATTCTGCGCGGACGAATTTCTACTCGGTTCGGCAGCTGCCGCCCATCATTGAGTCCGGGAAGGGAGAGGTCACGCAACTCGTCAAATGGTGTACGGACCGAACGTTGCGACGCGACGAGCGTGGCGAAGAAGTTCTATTTACTGGACCAACCTCCCTAACTTACGACTCCCCCTCGATTATCGATCCCGTGCACAACTTGACAGTTGGCCAAGCCCTGCTCGGCACATACGAGGAGTATGACGCAAGGCTCGAGGCCATTGATATCCTTTCGGAGGAATCAAACCCGGTAAACGATGATCGACGAGCTTGAAGAATTCATCCAATCCTAAATTGCTGCCAGCGCTGTCGGTTTGCCAGCTGACGGGCGGTATGTGGGGTTCACCTCCCCGGCGACTCATTCTGGAAGATGGTCGACAAGGCCGGCTTCAAGACCCACGTCTACAACAAGAATAGCGGCAATAAGGAGAAGAAGGCCGACGTGGCGATCGCCACAGCCATGATGGATGGGCGTTCAACATCATCGACAAGGACAACGACGATATCCTGCTGGTTGCCTCGTCAGAAGCAGACGAAAGAGCTGCGCCGGACATGTCGGCTACGGGCCCAAAAGCGCAAACCCGCATTTCTCTGCAGCTCGCTTCGCCCGCCGCAACGTGCTTTCAAGAAAAACGACATAGCAGTTGACTCTTTCTGAATACACTTTCCGATGGCGCGGACTTGATGATGCGCCTAAATGGTTTGCGATGCGCAATACAGCGCGGCGCGATATAGCCGCGGGGAGGCAACATGGGGAACACCCTTGTTGTACACGCGAAACGTCTGCCTCAGTCGCAGAAAGCGCGACGGGCGGCGCAGTATGTCCGCATGTCGACGGATTACCAGCAATACTCGATTGAGAATCAGGCAGTGGTCATCGCGACCTACGCCGAACTTCACAAGCTAACCATCGTCCACACCTATCGTGACGAGGGAGAAAGCGGCCTCAGAATCGAAAACCGGGGGGGCCTTACCGAACTGGTTGAAGACGTGCAATCGGGACGCGCTGACTTCGCTCATCTGCTTGTCTTCGACGTGAGCCGATGGGGACGCTTTCAGGACGTTGACGAGAGCGCGCACTACGAGTTCATCTGCCGCAGGGCGGGCGTCGAGGTTGCTTATTGCGCGGAGCAATTCGACAATGACGGAAGCCTTCTCGCCAGCATCATGAAGAATATTAAGAGAGTGATGGCGGCTGAGTTCAGTCGGGAACTCTCCGCCAAAGTTTTCGCAGGGTCAGTCCGGCTGACGCATCGCGGCTTCAAAATGGGCGGCCCTACGGCTTACGCGTTCCAACGACGTCTCGTCGACGATCAATGCAGACCGAAGGGCATTTTAACGATCGGCCAGCGCAAATCTTTGCTTACCGACCATGTCAAGCTCATCCCCGGTGCGCCCGATCAAGTCGAGATCGTGAATTGGATTCTCCACGAATATCTCCGTCACAAATCGCAGGCCACCATTGCCCGAGAGCTCAACCAGCGAGGGATCTTGAATAGCCAGGGAAGACCGTGGCTTGGAAAGGCTGTCGGTGACCTCCTCCGGAACGAAGCTTATATCGGCGTTCTGACCTACAATCGCAAAAGCAGAAAACTTGGCGCCAAGGTGACGCGCAACCCAAGGGAGCTCTGGATCAGAAAAGAGAATGCCATCGAACCTATCGTCCATCGCGACGCATTCCGGCGCGCGCAAAAGATTATGGGTGAGGGGCGCGTCAGCATTCCCGAAGAGGAAATGTTGCTTCGGCTCCGTAAGGTCCTGATGAAGAAAGGCAAGCTTAGTAAGACGATTATCAATTCAAGTCCGGGACTGCCGTCCATGTCATCGTATGTTTTGCACTTCGGCGCGCTGCGGAACATCTACCGTCTTATTGGGTACAACGGCAATCAAGAATGGTTTGACAAATACGCGTCGCACCAACGGTGGGCCGCCCTTCAGCTTAGCAATGCTGCTCGCCTTCGAGACGCCTTCGAGAGACTTGGTCGCAGTGCCACCCTCAATGCTTCGACTGAATGTCTTCGAATCGACAATGTCGTGAATGTCGTCTTTCGGGTCGCGAGATGCCGCAACTATGAAAACCGGCCCTTGCGCTGGACGCTGCAATACCGCGTGAGGTGGCCGAAGGGATGGGTTGTCGCGGTTCGGCTGGACGAGAAGAACGAAGCGATCTTCGACTATGTCTTGATGCCCTCGGCGTGGCTCACCTTCAGTCGTCGCATGTTCTGGTTCTCAAAGGAAGTCTATAAGGGCCGCACCATAAACCGATTTGACACGTTCGAAGCGCTGTCACGCTTCCTCATCGAATGCGTCGGCAAGGAAAAGCCTTCGTGAGTCTAACACCGCAGATGAAGAAGCCGTTGAAGGCGGCAACTCGCCACGCGACATCGCAACTGCCTTGAACAAGAAAGGCGTACCCGGGCCACGTGGCGGCGCCTGGAACGCCTCGACCATTGACGGTAGCCGCAAGCGCTTGAACGGCATCCTTCAGTACGCCGGGCGGATCATCTGGAACCGCCAAAGGTTCATAAAGGTCCCGGAGACCGGCAAGCGCATCAGCCGCGAAAACCCGCGCGAGCAGTGGATGACTGCTGAGGCAAACGATCTGCACGCGCATGAAGGAAACTGGTTTCTGTGATAACCGGCGCACGGTGCCGCTCGAAGCGATTGAAGCCACGGTTCTAGAGGGGCATCGAGCAGATACTCGCGGTCTGCTGAGATCATGCGTCGGTTTCTTCCAGCTCGGCGATACGCTTGCGCAGCGCGGCGACTTGGCGGCCCAGCTTCCATATCTCGTCGCCGGCCCAGTAGGCGCCGCGCTGGGCGATTTCCTTGCGAACGTCGTCTGCTTCCGCGATCTCGCAGCGGATGACGCTGTCAAAGGCTTCGATGATCAGGTCTCGCACGGGTTATTACCACCTTTTCGGAGCGTGCCGGGGCCATCAGATGCCGGCTTTTGCCGGCCGCGTTGCTCAAATACGTAGAGCGCTCCCTACGGAGCGCTCTACGATCGTCAGTTACGCCTTCGGCAAACTGCCGGCGCGCAAGATGGCTTACGCCTGCCGTACGAGGTTTTCTGGATGCGACGATAGGAAATACCATTCGGCCATGTCAACGTTTAAGTTGTATTCTTTTGTATAACACGTATTGAGTCATTAATTATATCGACACACAAAGGTGCACCGTGTTTGAATCGCGCGATGAAGCGTAGAATCAAACCGAACTCGCAGATGGCGGACTATGAAGTCGTCCTCACCTTCGATGACGGACCGCGGCCGCCGAACACGGATAAGGTGTTGGCTGCGCTCGCACAGGAATGCGCGCGAGCCACGTTCTTTCTGGTGGGCCGATCCTCGGCGGAATTTCCCGAGCTCGTGCGGCGTATGGCCGCCCAGGGCCACACCGTAGCGCACCACAGCTGCCGATCGACGTGATAAGCAGATTGCCCATCCCGGGCCACGAAAACACCGTCTCAACAAGGATTGAGCCCGTGACCACTCCCCCAACAAGCAACCCGAGCACCGTCAATATGGCACGGCCGCGTTCGGCAACGCATGATGGATCAAGATACGCCAGACCGGGATGTCGCGTAGCGGACCGAGTTTGAGCTTCGTCATGGCGTTCCTCCCTTGCCGTAGGGTGCCAATACCAAATCGCGGGTAACGATGACCCGCACGGGGAAACCTGGCCGGATGGTCAGCGTCGGCTGGATGTTGAGCTGGCGCTGCAGATCTGCTGGCCAGTCTGGCTGATGCTGCTAGGTCGTCCAGCGACTCGGCATAGACGACGTATCGCTCCGGGGAGGACCGCCTTGTGCGGTTTGATGGAGGATGAAGACATAGGCGTATGACTGACCATATGCCTATGCCGAAGGTTTCCCGACTTGAAGTCGTCTCGACAGGCGCTCGACGTCGTTGGACATTGGAAGAAAAGCAGCGAATCGTCACCGAGAGCTATGGCGGGCCACGTCTGGTGTCGGTCACGGCACGACGTAACGGGCTGTCGACAAGCCAATTGTTCACGTGGCGCCGGTTGGCGCGGGAAGGCAAGTTGAGCGGGGATGCCGCGCCGGTGCTTGTTCCGGTTGAGATGACGCCTGCGGCGGCTCCGATCTCGAGTGGCGCGCCACAACCGGTGTCTTCACCGCCTGCGCAACGTGCACGGGCCGGCATTATCGAGATCGAGCTTGGGGGCGGCTGTCGCGTGCGCGTTGACCGGGACGTGGACGCGGAGGCGCTGCAGCGGGTTCTTGAGCTTCTGAGACGGCGATGATCCCGATCCCGAGCGGCGTCAGGGTCTGGATCGCCACCGGCCACACCGACATGCGCCGCGGGATGCAAAGCCTGGCGCTTGCGGTCCAGGAGAGCCTGAAGCGCGATCCTCATGCTGGCGATCTCTACATCTTCCGGGGTCGCCGCGGCGATCTGGTCAAGATCCTCTGGCATGACGGGCTGGGCATGTCGCTCTACGCCAAGCGCCTGGATCGCGGCAAGTTCATATGGCCTTCGGCGTCGGACGGCGCAGTATCGATCTCGGCGGCGCAGATGGGTCCAGAAACTAAAGGTCCCAAACGTGAAAATCCTAAACATCTCGAATTTTTCAGAAGGACTCTTGGCTGTCGATAGCGATCGCGCCGACGCGTTTTGTTCGGACGACGCGATCCTCTACACTTTGCGACAAAAGCCGGCTCGCGACCGTCTGGAGGTCGTCGGCCGCCCGCTCTCCTTCGAGCCGTACGGGTTAATGATGCGCCGTGACGACTCTGCGTTTCGCTTGGCTGTCAACAAGACGCTGGCCGAGCTCTTTCGCTCGGGAGAGATAACATCTCTCTACCACAAGTGGTTTGACCAATTTGGAATTCCACTGAGCGAGAAGCTCGAGACCGTTTTGCAAGCGCAAGCAGTCCCTCAATAGCGGCTGGGTCGAATGCTCTCCTACAATTGGAACTGGAGTATTCTCTTCCAGCAGCCGCAGCTTGGATGGCTGCTGGAAGGTCTGCGTCTCACAATAGTCATGGCGGTGGTGAGCTTCCTCCTAGCGCTTGCGATCGGAACCTTAGTCGGTACAGCCCGCACTGCTCGATCGAGAGCGGTGCGTGGAATAGGCTTCGTCTACACAGCTCTCTTTCGGAACGTGCCATTGCTGATCCAGATGTTCCTGTGGTTCTACGTCTTTCCGGAGCTCCTGCCCTCAAATCTTGGACGCTGGGTGAAGCGGGATTGGGCGTGCTTGTCGTCCCTTATGGCGATCGATACGTACGGTTGGTCATCTACGCTGGAATAGGACGGGATCAGATCGATGCGGTCTTGAGCGCTTTTTCGGAGATAGGCCAAAGCTTAGAGGCGAAATACCCCGATACACTGTCGACATCCTAAGCCGCGGGCATCGTGCGAAGCGCGTGGGACGCCGACTGCCCACGTGCATCGATCACGGTCCCGGCCGCGTTTGAGGCTAGATCACGTCGAGGAACACCGACCAAGAAATAATAGCGGGATTATAGCCAGTGTTTTGAGGCCTAGCACCATGGCATGAGTTGACGTATGAAAACTCGTGCGATTGTAGCCTGGAATGTGCGTCGGATTCGCGTGAATCGGGGTATCTCGCAGGAGCAATTGGCTTGGAAGGCCGGGATCGACCGCTCCTACATGAGTAGTCTTGAGCGGCAATCGAAGAACCCGACGATTGATCTTCTCGACCGCATCGCCGAAACGCTGGACGTGCAGTTGTCCGAGTTCTTTGTTCTGCCGCCCAAAGGTGCTAGGTCTCCGAAGACCTTGCCTAAAAGCCGCAAGCCAGCGGGTCCACGTCGCAAGAAAAAATAGCGAATTTCAACGGCTTCTACGTAGCCAATTGAGGGACTTAGAACACCAATTTCGCCCGACAAGCCTTCTTTGCCGGCCGAACAGGGCTGTGATTAAATTGGAGTGCGTTTCACAGCACGGGAGTGAGTGACGACTGGTTGCCGGATGCAGGTTCGCGAAATGCATTGGCGGGCGCGGTCGCATCGGAAGAGGAGACTTCGATAATCGCAATTGCCTCGACTTTTTCAACCATTTGTACGCAGCCGATTGACCACGGCAACCGGGTTCATCCCCACTGGGGCGATCTTTCGTAGTCCACGTGTGATGTGTCCGGAGGCGCAAAGGCGCGGAGATTACGCCTCATCAGGCAAGTCTATTGGAGCGCCAATTGAGCTTGAAGAATATCTGATCGATTCGCCGTGATCTCGGGATGCCCCGGCTGTGGGAAGTCCACGCTGCTGACCGAACTCGGCCGACGCGGCTACGCGACGATAGATGAGCCTGGACGCCCGGTCGTAAGGAAGGAATTGGAGTCGGGCGTTCCCGCGTTGCCCGGGACAGGTATTGAAGCGCGCCTGCACAGTGCGTTTGATCTTTCCCTTGAAAACCTGACGCGAGCGAGTGCGTTCGACGGCTGGGTTTATTCGATCGCGGCCTGATCGACGCCGCAGCGGGTCTCGAACGCGTGACAGGCGAGCCGGCGACAAGGAACTCGGACAGGCACGCCACTATCATCGACGCGTGTTCATCGCTTCCGCCTTGGCCGGCCATCCACGCGACCGATCAAGAGACGCGTCATGATTTCGAGGATGCCTGTCGAAAACGAGCATCTTCTGAAGGTTTTCCCGATGCTCGGCTATGAAGTGGCACTACTCCCAAACTCAGCGTGGTGGAAAGGGCCGATTTCGTTCTTTGAGTGCCGACGTCCAACGAACATCACCAATTATAAACACGTGCAGTCGAACGGAAAGTCCATGGCAAGGGCCGCTATGGCGAATCAATTGTCAGCCTGCTGCCGTGAATCTGCCGAACGGGCACTGAAAACGGATCGAAGTCCTTCAGGCAACGCACGTTCACTGCCCATCCGTCGAACGGCCGAATGCCGGCTTCGCGTTCTGCTGCGGTGGGCTGGCTTGGTTTGCGGAACGGCAAAATACCGCAAACCGGGCAAAAATAGTCAGCCGCAGTGAATAAACCCCAGCGATAGACCGACAACTCCTGGAGGGGCGTCAGGAGCCGGAAGTCGCCCTCGGCGACGCGATAAATCAGCGCGCCACGCTTCGAGCAGATAGAGCAGTCGCAAACCCGCACATGGTCGATATCGGCGTCGATCTCGAAACGGACGGTGCCGCAGTGACACGAGCCGGTGTACGTCTTCATCATCGGCGGTTTGTCTCTAGAAGCCCGACCGAAGATAGATCAACGGATGGGGCCTGACAAAATCTCGTTGATCCTGTTCGCAAACACATAATAGCCGCAACTCCGCCAGCAAGTCACGGGCGCGGCGCGCTGATTGGCTCCTGGCTTACTCGCTCGATTGGAGTCGAGAAGAACTCGGGTGGAAGAAATGCCAGTCGTCGCCTTGAGACACACACCGTCTAAAGATACGCCCGCTTCAATGGCGAGGTCATTGGTTAACCAGTCTGGGAAATCGAGCGTGAATGTGCGAACACTATCCGTGTCTTCGACTGAGGCAATCTTGGCAACGCTTGTACAATTGTCGCAAACACAGGATCCCCCCTCATCCCGTTGACATCACTCGCTAGGTCGCAGTCGATCCTGGCAGGCCGTCGAGGGATATAGCTCGCATCAGACGGTCGCATACGGGGCCAGGGGGTCGCCTCTGATCGAGTTGATCCAGGGGAGGGCATGCATTTCGCAGTTGAGCACGCGGGTCGCCTAACACTTTTTGGATGGTCCACGATCCGCTCGCCGTCGGCGGCGGACATCGTTCGTCCGCTATCCTCCAACCCGCCAGACAGCCAATCGATCCAGAGCCGACCGTCGGGGTTGAGCATCACTCGCCTGGGGACGAGTCAGTCTGCTGGGCATCCTCCGGGATTTCTTGCCGCAGTTTCGGCCCTTGATTGAGCCGGCGGCCCAATGCGGCAAGGAAATTATCATAACGCGCTCCGGCCTGTGCTCTCGCGGCCTTGGCGGCGGGTTCGGGGAGTGATGGTGTTGTCGTGAGCCAGAAGCGGATGAAGAGAGCGATAGTCTCGACCGAAATCCCGACATCCCGCTCAAGGCGCGCGATCCGGCGGTCGATCTGGTCAAGACGCTTGGCAGTAGCAGCCTCTCGCCGTTCATCGGCGTCCGGCGACAGAAAGGAAGCGATCGCGGCTTCCGCGATAAGCGACAGCGACTGCTCGCGCCGGGCGGCGTAGGCCGATAGCGCCTTCATGACATCAGGATCGAGATAGACCGACAGCTGAGCCTTCTTTTTTGTCCCGATCATGGCTACCTCACAATCCGAGATCGTCGCCGGGATCGAGGGAGGCTTGGCGCGCCACGCCCTGCATCATGTCGTTCATGCGCCTGATCCGCGGGACATCTTCATCGAGCTCATCCACGAGGTCCGAAGCGAACTCGTTCTCGAGTGGTTCCTTATTCTCCACCGTGTCTCGATCGAGTTCCGGCTGCTGCCTGCGGTCGGCGGCCTTTGGATCTTCGTCATCCGTCTGGTCGTCGTTCAACGTCTCCAATGCCCTTGGGCGCGGCGGCAATGGCCTTGAGCTCCAATCGTCCAACCGGCCGCCATTGGATTTCGTCAGCATCGGCGGCGCCATGATGCGCTCCTGGAAACGTCTATCTTCGTAATAGCGCGCCTTCTTCGCCCGAATCGGATGGAGGCCCGACATCATGACGATCTCGTCGGAGGGCGGGAGCTGCATCATCTCGCCGGGCGTGAGCAGCGGGCGGGCGGTCTCGGACCGCGACACCATGAGGTGGCCCAGCCAAGGCGCCAGCCGGCTGCCGGCATAGTTCTTCATCGCCTTCATCTCGGTCGCCGTGCCGAGCGCGTCGCTCACGCGCTTTGCGGTGCGCTCGTCGTTGGTCGCAAAGCTGACCCGGACGTGGCAGTTGTCAAGGATCGAGTTGTTGGGCCCGTAGGCCTTCTCGATCTGGTTCAGCGACTGAGCAATCAGGAAACTCTTGATGCCGTATCCGGCCATGAAGGCCAGCGCAGACTCGAAGAAGTCGAGCCGGCCGAGCGCCGGGAATTCGTCGAGCATCAGGAGGAGCCGGCGCCGGCCGGCCTTGGCTTGCAGATCCTCGGTCAAGCGGCGGCCTATCTGGTTGAGGATCAGACGGATCAGCGGCTTGGTGCGATTGATGTCGGAGGGCGGCACGACAAGGTACAGCGTGGTCGCTCGCTCTCCGCCAACGATATCGGTAATCCGCCAGTCGCAGCACCGCGTCACCTCCGCCACCACGGGATCTCGGTAAAGGCCCAGGAACGACATGGCGGTGCTCAAGACACCGGAGCGTTCGTTGCCGGACTTGTTCAGCAACTCGCGGGCAGCGGACGCGACGACGGGATGAACACCGGCCTCGCCGAGATGCGCGGTTCGCATCATTGCGGCAAGCGTCGTCTCAATGGGCCGCTTGGGATCGGACAAGAAGGCTGCGACACCGGCGAGCGTCTTGTCTTCCTCGGCATAGAGGACGTGGAGGATCGCGCCGACCAGCAGGGCGTGACTGGTTTTCTCCCAATGGTTCCGCTTCTCGAGGCTGCCCTCCGGGTCGACCAGAATGTCGGCAATGTTCTGGACGTCGCGCACCTCCCACTCGCCGCGGCGCACCTCGAGCAACGGGTTATAGGCCGACGACTTCGCGTTGGTCGGATCGAACAGAAGGACACGGCCGTGTCGGGCGCGAAAGCCGGCAGTGAGCTGCCAGTTCTCCCCCTTGAGGTCGTGGACGATAGCCGAGCCCGGCCACGTCAAGAGCGAAGGGATGACGAGGCCGACGCCCTTGCCCGATCGCGTGGGTGCGAAGCACAGGACATGCTCCGGTCCATCATGGCGAAGATAGGTGCGCTCGAACCGGCCGAGCACCACGCCGTCGGGTCCAAGCAATCCAGCCTGCTCGATCTCCTTTGCCTTCGCCCACCGCGCGGACCCATAAGTCTCGGCATTCTTCGCTTCGCGGGCGCGCCAGACCGACATACCGATCGCGACCGCCGCAGCGATGATGCCGCCGGATGCCGCGATGAAGGCGCCCTCGGTGAAGATTGAGGGCGCGTAAGCATCGTAGGCATACCACCACCAGAAGAAGGCAGGCGGAAGGTAGAACGGAAAATGGAGCAGCTCGAACCAGGGCTGCCCGAGCTGCGGCTGAAAGCCGAGGCGCCAAGCCGTCCATTCCGTCGCGGCCCAGATCGTGAGCAGGACGATGCCGAAGACCATGATGACCTGCCCCCAAAGAATCTTGGTCGCCGACATGGCGGCCGCCCTCTCCTGACGTCGGTGATTGGAAGGATCACTCACAAGCCGAGCCCCCGGTTGCGCCCAAAACCCCAATCGATGCCGCCATCCGCGCGCGCGACGCCAGAGACATGCCGGCCGAGCTGTTTATCGAGTGAGGGCGTCCAAGGCACGAGCTGGAAGCCGAGACCGTCGTCGATCATGGCGAAGCGGCCGGAGGCGAGCGCGAAGCGCTGCCGATAGGTGCCTGCCACATACTCGCCGCTAGCCGACGGGTTGAACGGCTGACCGGTCTCGGCGGCGAGCTGCTTGCCGAGATCCTCTAACTCCCGACGGCGCAGCGTGCCGATAAGGTTTTTCGCGAACACCAGTCCACGCGCCTGGCGTTCGGCGAGCCCCTGCCCGATGAGCTGCTCGGGCCGCCGTTCCATAGCGTCGCGGACCTCGGCGCCGAAGCCGCCCTGGCCAAGCGCCACAGGGTCGCGCGCGACGGCCTGCCGATCGAGCCATGTCGCGCCGCTCGCGGTCACCTGCGCTTCGATCGAGAGATCGGAGCGGACGGCAAGCGCCACGCGACGCTGCCCTCTTGCGTCATCGAATTTGCGAAGCTCGACGATTGAGCCTGGCGCGCTGTCGCCGGCAGCGTCGAGGTCGGGCAGCCGGATGTGGTGGGTGCGGCCGTCGACCCCGTCGACCACGGCATAGGCGGTCGCCTTGAGCTCGTCGTCGAGACCGCGATCAACGAGACGCCCGATGACGGGGACGTCAAGATTTTCGCCTGATAACACGTAACTCGCGCTCCCGCGCTCGATGCCGCGTTCGGTCAAGCTGCGGTGGATACGCTTGATGATGTCGCCGCGTTCGCCGAGCTCGCGCAAGGTCGTTTCGGCGGCCTCGTCCATGGACCATTGGCCGGGCCCGAGTTGATGAGCGAGGCCAAGACTTTCCAAGTGTCGCAGCCGGCCAACCTTCAACGCATGGAATTGATCGGGCTGCTGCTCGGGACGCGGCGCAAGGTCGATAACACCGTGCTGGTTTGCATCGCGAACAAGCTGGCGATCGAGCTGCGTCCAGCGCTCGGCTCCGATCTGGCTCTCGAGCGAGCGACGAATGTCGAGATCGGAGCGCAGTCCAAGTTCCTGGGTGACCAGGTCCTGGGCGCGGGCGCGCATCCCTTCCTTGATGTAGTCGCGGGAGATGACGAGGTCTTGGCCGTCCTCTGCGACGCCGCGCACGATGATGTGGACGTGGGGGTGCTGGGTGTTCCAGTGATCGACCCCCACCCAGTCGAGCTTGGTACCCAGATCCACTTCCATCTGGCCGACCAATTCGCGGGCGAAACCCTTGAGGTCGGCCATGTCAGGCGCGTCCTCGGGGGAGACGATGAAGCGGAAATGGTGGCGGTCATTCTGACAGCGCTCGGCGAAGGCCTTGGGATCGGCATCCTCGGTGCCCGGGCCGAACAGGTGGGCCTTCTCCCCGTCCCGGGTCACGCCTTCGCGCCGGAGATAGCCGAGATGCGTCGCGAGCGGCGCCGACCTCGCCCTGTGCCGGACGACCCGGGTCTTGATGGTCACCAGACGCGAGCGGCCGGTGAGCAGACGGTTTGCCCGCACGCTGGCGGCTCGGCCGCGGCCGAAGCGCGAATGACGGTGGCTGACGAGCTGGCCGGCTCGCGAAATGCCGCCGCCAGCGCGTTGAGCGGCGGCAAGCGCCTGGGCGATGAAGGGCTTGGCCCGCTGGCTCCTCGAGGAGCGGATGCGGCCGGGCCGTGGTTGAAAATCGCTGTCTTCAGCCATGGCCAGCCTCGACAATGTGCGGAATGCAGAATCCCTGCAACGGGTTGATAGTCGAGCGCACATTGCGCGCCGAAGCCGCACATTGCGGACCCGAGGAAAAATAGCAGCACAAACAACCAACCAACCGAGCCGCACATTGCGGCCTTTTATCTCGCCATCGTTCGGTCGGTACTCGCGGAAGCCCCCACTGTTTGCGAGTGTTTGCGATAGCGATCGTTACGCGAAGGGCCGAGACACCCGTAGGGTGGCTCGGTGAGGAGCGAAGCGACGAGTAGAGCGCGGGCCGAAGGCATCGCCCGTATGACTGTGTTGCAGCGTTTCGAATGCAAACCGAATGTTCGTCAAGGGGCGCCAGCGAACCTGGAAACTGACAGCTGATATCGCGAGCTGCCCGATGTGCAGCCGCCGCAACAAGGGTGCCTGCAGACGTACCGCGATCCGCGCATTGACGTTGAAGATGCCGTGCAGTCATTGCGATCGCCCCATGGCCGAGAGCGCGACGAACAGGCCCTCCGACTGCGGCGCAATCGCCGAAATATCGTGCACCGTAGTGCCGACTGAGCCGCCGTGCGCGGGTTGATCGAGCGCCGCTCGCGCGCCAGGGGACGGCCCGTCAGCGTGGTCGAAGAACAGCGGCGCCCGCGTCCAGGATGAACGAGAAGAAGCCGCGAGGAGAAGAGGTCCTGGCGCTCCCTCCGCGTCGACAAAAGGGACGATGGCCGCGACATAGGCTGTCGTCTCCGCGGGCAGTGGACGGTGTCTATCCCGAAACTCCTCGTAGCGGCCGGGACCTGCATTATAGGCCGCGAGAAAGCCCGGCGAGCCGTAACGGTCGTGCAGTTCGCGAAGAAAGGCGGCGCCGGCGAGGATGTTGTCACGGGGATCGAAGGGATCGCGCCCGAGACCATAGCGCGCGCGCATGTCCGCCCAAGTCTTGGGCATGAGTTGCATCAGGCCGAGTGCGCCTTTGGGTGAGACGGCACGCCGATCGCCATTGCTCTCGACCCGCATGACGGCTCGTATCCATGCAGCCGGAATGCCAAAGCGCTGCGCGGCCTCTGCCACATGAGATGCGTAGTGATCGCTCGCCGGTTGACTTCGTGCCGGTGCTCTCTGCCCGGACACTGCTGCCGTTGGCCCGCCAATCACCAGCAGGCCGGTAAGGAGGAGAACGGCAAGGCTCGCCCTGTCTCCGCCATCATGGCGAGGCGTCTTGCTGCCTACCGGCGGTGCGCACGGACCACCGGTTTGACCGCCGCTGTGCGTGGCGGCCGCCCGACGGTTGCGTGGACCCGAGTTATGAGAGGGCTTTTCCCCGAACAAGGGGGTGGACCGTTGATGCGCCTGGTTGGCGGCACGCGCGACAGGATCCTGCATGCAATCAGTCCCGCTCGGCGCGTTGGGGCTGACGATTCCAGTTCAGCGTCCAGGCCGCTTTGTCGTTGCCCGACTGGAAGAGATTTGCGCGGATCGGCCGCGGCAGCGCCGGGTCGTCGATGACGAGCGAAACGTAATCGCCGGCCTTCTCGCCGGTCCGCTTCCAACCTGCGCCGATCTCCGGGCCATCGGCATCGCCGAGGCGGATACGGTAGTCCGGCGCGTTCTCGGCATCCGAGGATTCGGCCGGGACGAGGGTGAGAATCCGCTCGAAGAACAGCGTTTCAACGCGACCGGTGAAGCCGGACTTATCGCGCGTGAACTGGCCGATTTGTGCCATGGGAAAGCTCCTGGGTTGCTGGGTTGGAAACGGGTCAATGAGTGGCGGCGCGCCAGACGAAACGGCCGTCGGCGGCTTCGTCCGTCCAAAGCGGGACTGCGCGCGCGACGATCGAGCTGACGGGGAGCGCGCCGAAATAGCGGCCGTCCAGGCTGTCTGGGACGGTCGGGTTCATGAGAAAGACCTCGCCCGGTTCGAGGGTATGGCAACCGCTCCAACGCGGCAGCGGACGGCCGCGATGATCGTGCTCGTGTGCGGCGCCGACATCGACAGCATCGACCGTGATGGCATCGCCCGACCGGCACACGGTTTGCCCGGGCAGCGCCATCACACGCTTCAGCAGCGGCAGACCTTTTGGAAGAAAGCCGCCATCGGCAAGGAAGCTGGCGATCGGTTCCGGCAGCCGTACCGCGACCAGTTCCAAGTCGCGCAGCTCTCCGAGCGGATGCAGCGCGTAGAGCCCTATTGGCGTGCTCGCGGTAGCGTTCCAAATCAGCCGCGGCGCAGGATGAACGAGGGCCAGGGCGCCGGCGACCAGCGCCGCAAGGTAGGTCAACATGAGATAGCCGAAGCGGGTCATGGCGTGACGCTCCGGCGCTTGAGCCAGGCGATATGCTGCTCGCGCGTGTAGGCGCGCGGCACATGGTCGGCGGCGAGACGGTTGTGGAGATGCCGCCAGTATTCGGGTGCGGCGTCAGCCGGATCGATGGAGAGCGCCTCGATGGCGTCGATGGCCTGCAACACGCGCTCGACCTTCGGCCAGCTATCAACGCGCAGCAGGATTTCGCCACCGGGGCGGACGAAGGGCAGCGTCTGATAGCGCTGCCCGGCTTCCACGGCACGCACGATGTCCATGCGCGACACCACGGTGCCATAGTCGTTCGATGCCCAGCGGACGAAGCCGAAGATGCTGCCCGGCTCAAAGCTCGAGATGCTGCGGCGACGGTCGAGAATCTTCTCCTCCGCGCGGCGGCCGAAGCGCAGCCAGTGCTCGATCCGCTTCTCGATCCAGGTCAGCTCGACATGGGTGAGCGCGACATCCCGTCGATGCGAGGGCGGCACTGCACGCGGCGGCAAGGCTTCATTGTCGTTCATGACGGTTCTCCGGGGCGTCAGCGGGGAACTCTCGCGCCAGCAATTCGCGCAGCATGTCGGCGACGGTCACGCCGCGCTGGAACGCGGCGACCTTGATGCGGCCGCGCAGCGTGGGCGTGACGTCAATCGTCAGGCGCGCGGTGAATGCGGCAGCATCATTCACGCTGCGTGGCGGCGTATCACTGGCTTTGATCCAGCTCTCGGCATCGCCCGGACGCGAGGCGAAGCCGCGTTTGATAGAGCGGTCGCTCATGGCGCGAACCTCGCAACTTCTGCCGCGAGCGCGGCGATCTCGCGGGCGGCGGCGCTCTGCTCGACGAACTCGAAGACGAGCCGTCCGGACTGAGCGGCGTCGGCGAAGACAACGCGTTGGCCGATGGTGCTGGCGAGCACCGGCGGATCGTGGTCGGCGAGAGTTTCGGCAGTCTCGCGGGCGATGATCGTGCGCGCGCCGCAGCGGTTGAGCACAAAGCGAGCAGGAAGCTGCGGACGATAGATGCGAGCCTCTCGCAGCAGAGCGAGCATCTCGGCCGAGGCCCAGCCGTCGAATGGCGACGGCTGCACGGGGATCAACACGAGATCCGCCGCCAGCAGCGCCGAACGCATCAGTCCCGCGACGCGCGGCGGTCCGTCAATGACGACATGATCGGCGGTGCGTGCGATTTCCGGCGCCTCGCGGTGGAGCGTATCGCGCGCGAGGCCAACGACGCCGAATAGCCGTGCGACATTCTCCCGCGCACGCTGCTGCGACCAGTCCAATGCGGAGCCCTGGGGGTCAGCGTCGATCAGCGTCACGCGCTTTCCGCGCAGCGCCCATACGCCGGCGAGGTGCAGGGCGAGCGTGGTCTTGCCGACACCGCCTTTCTGGTTGAGCACGGCGACGATCATCGCATGCCTCCCGTCTTGCGACCTGAAAGCGGCAGAGATGGTTGGCTTGGGTGCTCGGTTGGCGGCTGAGCGCGGATGTCGGTGTTATCCGCAAGACGCGCGGCCCCACTACAACAGTTAGATTCTAAGTTAGACTCTAAGTTAGGGCAGGCGATCGTGTTTCCTGGCCAAAGCGTTAGCTGTGGTTTGCACTCCCGGAATCCCGATACCGGCACGCCCGGAGTCCCGATAGTGTGAACGCCCGAAGTCCCGAGCTGATTCACAGCGCCGTCCACAGGAGCTGTGAATGACTTCGATGGCAGGATGCGCAATAGCTCTCGGCGTTCCCTGCGTTCGATGCTCAGGCAGTAGCCTGGCAGCGGTTGACGTGCCGCGATCCGGCGGAGATCAAAGGCGAAGTCTGCAGGCTTGGCGAGGCTGCCGGATTTCTCATGGAGGTGTGCGACCTCGAACAGCCAACCTCTCGGCTGGCGGCCAGCATGCTTGCGCGCGACGCGGTAGAGCCAGCGCTCGATCCCACCAGTCAGGCTGAAATAGGCCGGATCGATCGTGAGAACGAGTGAGCGATCGATGACGCCGCGATAGAGCCAGTCGGGAAGGACGAATTCCATTCCCTGCACCCGACCGTCGCGCGTCGCGCATTCCTCCCATTCGTTGATCCATGAGAACTGGTGGCGCCGCCAATGCTCCCCCTGCCGGATGCTGGTGCGGATGACGGTCGCCTGCAGGCGGGCCAATGCCCCCTTCAAGAGCTTGTAGTCGCGGGCGCCGGTCTGCCGGCCGACTGCGGTCAGAAGCTGGTAGGGTGTGAAGCGCAGGAAGCGCGAGGTCTTCAGACCGAGGTTCTCGGCCTCGACAATCTGGCTCGCCGCCCAAATCAGCACGTCGGCATCCCAAATGGTCGCCATACCGTGCTCAGGAACTGCATAGACTTCGACACACACGTCGCCGGTCTGGTAGAGGATCGGTCTTGTTCGCTTGGCCTTGGCGAGCGAAAAGAACGGGCGCTCCATCAGGTCGCGTTGATCACGCGGGCTGGCATCACCGGTGGCGACAACGAACGGGTCGAGCTTGCTTCGCTCGCTGGGTGTGATGAGGCGACGCGACGACATGACGAGCGTTGCCTTAGCGATGCGCGTTGCCGGCGGCGCGCGCTTCGAGGTAGCGCGGATCCGACGTTGAGCTGCAGGCGGCCTGATCGGCCCAGGCTTCGAGATCGCCGATGGCGTAGACAACGCGGCCGCCGAGCTTGCGAAAAGTCGGGCCATTGCCATGGCAGCGATATTTTTCAAGCGTGCGCGGCGAGATGCCGAGGAGGCGCGCGGCCTCGGGGGTGCGCACGTAACGGGTGGCGAGTTGCGCAGGCCTGTCGAGCATGGGAGATCTCCGTCTTGCCTCGAAGTGCCGCGGCCAAGTCGCGGCATGTCCGGGCCAGAGTGGCGGAGAGTTCAGGCGTTGGGGGTGGACGAAAATTGACGTACGTTTGTGTCCCCCCATCGTCGCAACCAGGCGAAGCCAGGCGTACTACCGGGGCGCAACTAACTCATCAGGTCGATGGCTTGAAGGAATCGGGGAGCCGATCAGAGGCCGCGTAGAAGTTTCAGATAGCCGCGCTCGACCAAAGCGATTGAATCGTGAATGAGCCGGTTCGCCTTGCGGCGGGCATGAGAATCCTTCCACTCGACCGAGCGGCGCTGAGCGTGGTCGGAGGCGAGCACCTTCGCTGCCACGTCTCGCGGGCCGCCACCCAGGTCGTGGACGTCGAAGGCGTGCAGGAGCTGAATCAGTCGCCGTTTCTGAAACGACGTCAGCCGCAGCGCCGCCGGGAGAAGACCGGTGCGCTGGCCGCTGAGGCGACGCACGAAGTGTAGCGCCACGTCGGCCCGCAGTTCGCCCATGCCGTCGAGCGGCACAAGCACGGCGGGACGGCGCGCGGCCTGCTCGTCGCGCAAACTGACATGGAGCTCACCCGAGCCGTCGGCGACAACCAGCTCGCGACCGTCAGCATCTGTCCGCCCGACGATCGACAGTCCGAAAGCGTTGCGATCAATCGAATGAACGGTCTCGAAGTCCGGCGGCGCGGGCGTCAGGATCAATGTTCCCGGTGATGCCTCGGGCAGCCAAATGGCTGGTTCGGGCCAAACCGGAGAGGCGGGGTCATGGGCGACACCGCAACCTCCATCGACGTGCGAAACTGGTTCGGATGGTGTTGGGATCGGATTCGCCGCGCGCGATCTGTCGCTCAGTGCGGGCGAAGTCGCGGCGGTAGTCGGCATTGCGACGAAGGAATTCGAGGGCAAAACCCGGGCGCTCAAGACGATTCAGGCGTTCGATGGTCTCCGGCGAGCGCCAGTACTGGGTCGGCATGGTCTGTCTTCTCGTCTTTTTGTTCTGTGCCCCGCACCACGATCCCTAAAGACGCTACAAGAGACCAGACCCGGAGGTTGCATCACGCGAGATCGCAATTTGCGTGATTGGGGCGCAAATCACTGCATCCGCGGTTCCAAAAGGCCCTGATATCCGGCTTCCACCATCCATCGCGCGCGGGCGAGATGGCTATCATGGACATTTTTGGCACGATCTGGTTCGCGCGTGGGGTCGAGGCCGAAGATCACGCTGACCACCTCGCGCCAGTCGGCGCCCTCCTCTTCGGCCATCAACAACCGAACGTAGATAGCAAGATGTTTCTCGTCATAGGCGTTGACGCGATCCGTTATTGGCGGCCGGTCCTGGAATGGCGCGCCGTTCATTGCAATTGCCCCTCAGCATTGATGCAGCGATTAGAATTCATCTAAGCTCCAGAACTTTGCAAGCTGGGAAATCGTCACACTCGAATTGTGCCGTGATGCGCAGATCGCATCGCGGCGCTCCCCGGAAGCGGCACACCAGGGCCTAGCCAGACGATATGAATAGCACAGTGACGCACGAATCGGAACGATCGTTCCTGGAACGATCATTCCGATGTGAGTTCCCTTGTTGCCATGGATCTCAAGGAGGTCATGGCGGTCAATCTGCGTCGGATACGTCATGTGAAGAAAATGACGCAGGAAGAGTTGGCCGATGGCGCTGGACTAAGCGTCCGTTACGTCGGCGCAATTGAACGCGCAGATGTGTCGGCCAGCGTGACCGTGCTTGGCCGAATCGCGGAGGCGCTCGGCGTCGAAGCAACCGATCTCGTCAAGCGAACGACGGTTCATTCCCATCGGGCTCGATGACGCGACAATTTTGTGCCCCACCGCAACACCGGCACGTCGTGAATCAACTCCGCATTGCCTCACGCATAAGTTGATAGTCGGCTTTACGTAAATCTGATCTGTCTCCAAAGCGCATGCCTAGTTCAGAAACGGACGAGCATGCTGGGGAGATGGAGTAGGCCTCATGACTCTGTACGAGCACTTGCCAGCCGACATTCGCGAGACAGTGGATGCTCTGGTCACGGAACTCAGGCCGCAACCTTGGCCAACGCGGTTCTTTGCGCTGATTGGCCTGCTCGGAGAGAAGTTGGAGGCGCGGCGCGAGGCGGAGCCGTGGCATCTGATCCAACAGTGGACCGGCATAGTGACGGCAACGATGGAGCACTTGCTCCCCGACAGTTCGGTTGTCGAATGCCTGGGACTGATGAGCATTAGTTTCAACGACCAGTGGCGCGCTCAGGCGCTTGGCCAGATCGAACGGGATCCCACAGTGCTGGATCGTCTCGTCGCCATTTGTCCGGACTGGGAAGACATCGTCGAGAGCGTGATCGAGGCCAACCAAAGACGTCCAATCAAATCGGCACGCGGCCGCTGATCGGCATCGGTTACGCCCTTGCCGCTTGCGCCGTCACGGCAAACGAGGTGCCTTCGCGCTTCCTCAGCGTGGCGGTGCCCCGCCCGGGCCAGCCGGGCGGGGCATTGCGGATCGGCTCAGTCGCCGTTGCGACGGTTGGGGCGAGACCAGATCAGGCTGAAGCCCTCGCCCTCTTCATCGGCGAAGAGGTTGGCGAAGATCGGGGCGGTGAAGCTCGGATCGTCGAGCTTGAGGCCGAGATAATCGCGGCCTTCGTTGGAGCGCTTGGACCAGGCGGCCCCGATCTCGACCCGGCCGACATAGATCCGGTGGCTGGGGGCGTTGTCGCCCGAGCGGCTGGTTTCGGGGACGATGCGGACGTTCCTCGCCTGGAGCGAGAGAGTGACGATCTCGCCGTTGAACTCGTTGTTGCCGGTCTTCTTGAAGGTGCCGATGGTCGCCATGGTAGTTCTCCTTGATCTCTGTTTTCGAGCCCGCACCTTGCGGCCTCGATGGTGATCGACAGGCCGGAGGCGATCGACGGCGCACCCCGAAGGGGCTGGACAGCAAAGGAGGAACTTTCTTGTCTCGCGCGAGGAATGGCGGCGCAGCCGGCAGGGGAAGAAAGTTGTGACGCCGCTGTTGCGCCAAAGGCGGTCGAGGCTTCAGCCGTCCTTCGGCCAGATCCATCCATCGAAGAGGCCGTTGGTGCGCTCGATCCAAACAGAGCTGACATCAAGGAGAACGTGGCGATTTGGGAGCCCACCGAGAGAGCTGGCCCAACGAATCCAATGCTGCTTAGCCCTCTGTAATCGAGACGGACGGATCTCCGCTTCCGCGATCGCGCGTCGGCAGCACGCCCCATTCACGAGAGCGGCTGGCCGTAGTTGTGATCCGTCACCGTTTGGTCGATGCCGCACAACGACTGCCACGAAACTGCCACTCTGCGATGATCGGTCGTGTCTCGATGCTTGGCCGCTCTGTGTGAAGCTCACAGACTAGAATGCGAGCACGCTGGATGTCTGATCGAGTCAGCCCCTTCCAATGGACGCTGCCGGCTTGCGCCAGGCCTTCCCGCCCCTACAGGGGTTACGACAATTCGCCGCGCGGACCCAGAGGAGGATCTCGCGCAAATGATGACCGCTAAGAGCTCGAGTGAGAAGAGAACCGGATGAGCGACAAAAGCGATCTTGAAAACAGAGCCATCGAAGCGATATGGAACTATCGTGAGGCCTTCGCCGTGGTCGGCCGCCTGGAGCGAAAAGAACGTTCCGCGCATCGAGCGGTGACCAGGATACTGCCTGAATTGGGGCGCGCCTTACGCAGCCAAGACACGCGGTGTCTTAAGAATAGCATTAAGATCGGCTCGGCAGCTGTCTCGCGGCAGAACGAAGCGTGGGCCAACCTAACTGAGGCGACCGCACGTTTGGATTCAGCCCACTCGACTTTGGCCGCCCTCGAGCGCCAACTAGGATATCTTCCAAAGGTCTCAAAACCACGAGATTCAGGCTAGCTCAAAGTATGCCAGGACGTCGAGCTGCGCCTTATCCTAGGCGGAGATTTTCTGCGGCTTGTTTGCCGCTGCGGTTCATCACCAGCTCGTAGCTGACCTTCGCGCCTTCAACAAGCGAGGTATAGCCGGCCTTCTCTACCGCCGAGATGTGCACGAAAACATCGTTGCCACCGTCGTCCGGCGCAATGAACCCATAGCCTTTGGTCGGGTTGAACCACTTAACAGTCCCTAACGCCACGTCATTTGCTCCAAAAAGAAAAAACACCTTCCCATCTAAATCATTGAACGAGCCGATCGCAAGTCTCCGCGCGAAAGCGGCTCGATGGGATCCGTTGTCCCGCCCGTTCGTAGGTCTTGGACAGAAGAAATAGAGTGCCCCACTCGATGAAATGAACGAGCACGCTGAAATCGGCCGGCATTCAAGAACGACGAGGCGAAGGTCACATTTTCTTCGAAAACTCCGTGCTAACTGTCGCCTGCTTGTCGCGGCCGGATGTACGTCGTGGCATCACGGGAGCCCCGGCTTTCATGCCGGGGTTTTTCGTTTCCGGCGCGAGAAGCAGCTTGACCGGATAGGCTCGTCAAATGGCGCAGCCCACTGCGACAATTCGACTTGGATGCGTAAGAATCATCCGGAGCGGCACAGAGCGAAAAGCCGAATAGCA
This sequence comes from Bradyrhizobium sp. BRP56, assembly GCF_020194035.1. Lineage (NCBI taxonomy): Bacteria > Pseudomonadati > Pseudomonadota > Alphaproteobacteria > Hyphomicrobiales > Nitrobacteraceae > Bradyrhizobium > Bradyrhizobium sp. BRP56. Next base: position 77,511 of record NZ_JADYVV010000027.1, on the reverse strand, counting down.
GGCAGATATGGCGCAGAATATCTACGACAATCCCGATTTCTTCGCTGGCTACAGCCAATTGCCCCGGCAGGTGCATGGGCTGGACGGCGCTCCTGAATGGCCGGCGATCCGGGCCATGCTGCCCGATTTGGTCGGGAAACGTGTCGTTGATCTCGGATGTGGCTTCGGCTGGGCCTCGCGCTGGATGCGCGAGCAGGGCGCGGCCTCGGTTCTGGGTCTCGATCTGTCGCAGAACATGATCGAGCGTGCCAGGGCGGACACAGCGGATACGGCCATTGAGTATCGCATCGCCGATCTCGACACACTGGACCTCCCTGAGGCGGCTTTCGACCTCGCCTACAGCGCACTGACCTTTCACTATGTTCAGGACTTTGGCCGTCTCGTACATGTGATCCGCAAAACGCTCGTTCCTGACGGGCATTTCGTCTTTACGATTGAGCATCCGATCTTCATGGCCGCGGCACATCCGCACTGGATTTCCGATGAGGAGGGCCGCAAAACCTGGCCGGTCAATCGATATTCCGTCGAGGGCGAACGTCGGACGGACTGGTTTGCCAAGGGCGTTCTGAAATACCACAGGACACTTGGCACTACCTTGAATACGCTGATCGGCGCAGGCCTTCAAATTCGGCGGATCGAGGAGTTTGCCCCAACACGCGAGCAGATCCAGCAGATGCCGCAATTGGCCGAAGAACTCGCCCCATGATGCTGATTGTATCTGCGTCCACATCGATCGGCGGTAAGCTTCGAAGCCTTCGTGATATCCGGCCGGATTAGGTTCCTGCCGGGCCCGCCCCGGTATTGATATCAGCCCGGCGTCAAGCGCTATCTTGCCGGCCCGTCTGCGGCCATGCCGGTGAAGCGAGCCAAGGCCGTGATGCTGACCGCAACGGCCCCGGCGATCGCGAAGACCGTTTGCCAGGTGGGCGAAGACATCGCCATCTGGGCGATTCCATGCGTCGCGCTGTAACCGGCGACGGTCGCGGGCGCGACATAGAGGATGATGATTAAGAGCCGCAGCCAAGCCCATGTCACGAGGGCGAGCGCGAGTTGGCCGATGCCGAAGGTTACGGCGCCAGCCGCGAACGCAACCGCGATTCCGCCCAGAGCGCCAGCCCCTGTGTGGAAGGCCCGAAGACCAATCGTCACGCCGGCGAAGACGGGCACCGCGAAGACCGCAAGCGTGAAGAGTAGCCAGGCGAAGAAGCCTATGGCGAGGAAAATAAGCAGTGGTCCCAAGGCAATCATGGTGGTGGGCTCCGTGAGATAGGGGTCTGACGGTCGCGCCTTCCACCACCACCACGGCGCAAACGCAGTATAGCAGCAAATGCCAGCGACCGGAATCGTCACAAATCCGGTTGCGGGCGAATGACAAAATGACCATATTGAGCGTCAGGAGCCGATCGCCCGGGCTGCAAGCGACCCAAAAGGCGGCATCTCGATTTCCCAATCGAACACCCGAACGGCAACCATTCTGCCGGCGCGCGGTGGTCATGAAGCGCTTGTGACTGCCACTAAGACGCCGGTGTGAAATGGATTTGCCATGTCTACCATCCAAAAGAAGTGCGCAGACTTTCTGCGTATGACCTTCAACGATCTGGCCGGCGGCAAGCTCGGATCAGGTCACGCCCACGAGATCGTGGCTGCGTATTTCGGCTATGGTACCGCGGCGGCTCTAAGGGCCGAGCCGAAGTATCAGCTTGCGGCTTTGGATAAAGCCGCGATCCTGATGCCTGATCTGCGCTTGATGGATCAGCGCGTGCAGCACCTCAATGGTCTCCCTGCAGGTCTACCCAATGTTGACGAGCTGGCTTCGCTGCTCTCGAGCTTTCTTAACGCAAACGGCTACTTTTCAGGTGAGGTTTGGTACACCCGAGATCTCGAGGAGTATATCGATGTATCCTTCATTCAAGAAGATCCCATGATGATCGAGGACGCTCTCTCGGGTGAGATGGCTATGACGAATGCTTTTTTTGACGAGCTTTACATAGACAAAGTAAGCCTAGACGTCGGAGACGATGTGCTCGTGGCAAATGTCTCAGGTTCTCTCAATGGAGAGAACGATCCGGATAAGCCGTTCCACGGGGATTCGATCGCTTTCACGACGATGATAACATTTGAGCGTGTGGCCGGTCGAACCGGCTATATGCGGCCGGAGCTGGAGACGTCGGGCGCCATTGATGACTCACATTACTATGATCAGGACGCCTGAGGGCAGCTAGGCATTTCATGGCACGATTGGGCTCTCATTTCGTCTGTCGTTCTGCACGACAAGGTACGGCGGCGCTCACGAGCCGCCGTACCTCCAGACCGGGATGCCTAGCTTCTTCGCTTTGTCAGCGAGATTGTCTTGGATGCCGGTGCCAGGAAAGTGCATCACGCCGATGGGTAGCGTCTCCAGCATCGCATCGTTGCGTTTGAACGGCGCGGCCTTGGCGTGCTTTGTCCAGTCGGGCTTGAAGGCGATCTGCGGGACCTTGCGATTGTCGGCCCACTTGGCGGCAATCAGCTCGGCGCCCTTGGGCGATCCGCCGTGCAGCAGCACCATGTCCGGGTGCTTGGCGTGCACCTGGTCGAGCTTAGCCCAAATTAGCCGGTAGTCGTTGAAGTCGAGTCCACCGGTGAGCGCGACTTTCGGTCCGCGTGGCATGAGCACCTGATTTTCGGCGCGCTTCTTCGCGGCCAGGAAATCGCGGCTGTCGATCATCGCTGACGTCAGATTGCGGTGGTTGACCTTCGATCCGTTGCGCGGCCGCCATGCGGAATGGGCGTGGCGTTCGAACTCGTCGGCGGCCTGGTCGCGCATCAGCTCGAAGGCGTTGCGTCGCTCGATCAGCGTTTGCCCTTCTGCCGTCAGACGCTCCAGCTCGACGGATTTGATTTCGCTGCCGTCCTGCTCCCGCTGCGAGCGCTGCTGGGCCAGCTCGTTATCGTCGAGCTCGCGCTCGATCCTGTCGATCGCACGATGGAAGACGTTTACCATCGACCAGAGCAGGTCGTCGAGGTCGGGCTCAAGACGGGTATCGGACAGCGCCACCACCAGGGCATCGAAGATGTCGGCGACGCTGCCGGCGAGGATTCGCGCTTCAGGAAGCCCCCGGGGATCGGGATCATCGTGGAAGGGACGGTAGCCATGGAGCTGGAGTTCCTGGAGGACCTGGTCGGTCGGGGATGAGCTGTGGTGCGGCTCGAAATCGTTGTCGTGGTCGGCGGTCATTGCGGTTTTCCCTCGTCGGATCGACCGCGCCCATCGCGGCCTTCATGGCGACGAAAGCGGCAGGCGGAACGGACTTGCACCCGCAGCGCAGCGGAGGGCCGGAGCCTTGGCGGAGGACCGAAGGGGGCCGACTATTTTGTCTCGCGATGTAAAGGCGGCTCTGCCGCCGACGGAAAATAGTCGGCCCACGAGGTTGCCGGTCCGGGCCGCCTGCCGCCCGATCGCCCTCTCAGAAGGCCGTGGGGCAGTCCTCTGGCGCCGAGGGGAAACACGTTCACCGACCGTGCGGTAACGAAGCGGCCGCGTCGCCCCTCATCCCGTTTCGGCTATGCCGCCAGCTCCATAAAGCGCGCGACGTCCTGCGCCGCGATCTGTACGCGGCTTGCGGCCCGAAGGGCGTCAAATCCGAGCAGGCGAAGATCCTCGTTGAAGTCGCCAAGCTGTGGCGAGATCACGATTGCCTCGATGCCGGCCTCCTGCGCCCGATCCATCAAGGTCGCCATGGCGCCGTCACCGGCAGGATCGTCGTCCCGGGCGATGTAGAGCCGGCGGAGCGTATCCGGAAGAAGGACGGCGGAGAGATGCGCTGCCGAGAGAGCTGCGACCATCGGCATGGTCGGCAGGGCGCAGCGGAGCGACAGCATCGTCTCGATGCCCTCACCGGCCGCCATGACTTCACCAGCGACGCCAAATCGAACAGCGTGACCAAGCAGGTCGCCCATCGCCCGCTTTGGCGTGTCGATTGGCGCCTTGCCCAGCGTCGCCTCGCTGAAACCATGCGGGTCGAGCCAGGTGCGGTGTACGCCAGCCAGCTCGCCGGACAGATCGGTGACGGCGGCGATCATCGCCGGCCAGGTCTCGGTCGGGCTGTGGTCGTCGGGCCGGTAGTAGCAACGTGGGTGAAAGCGCAGGCTTCCGGTTTCGTGCAAAGACGTAATGCCGCGATTGCGGAGATACGCTTCTATGAGTGTGCGTTCGATCGGCTGCGACATGGCAAAGAGCCGACGAGCGGCCTCCGGCGATCCTCGTGCCGCGCTGGAATTGCGGAGCCGCGGCTGATTGGGCTCGGGCTCTGGATGCGGCAAGCTGAGAAACAAGCGCGCCTCGTCGAGGACGTTCTTGAAGTCGACCAGGCGGCAACTCTCGCGAATGACATCGAGCAAATCGCCATGTTCCCCGGTGGCGGCATCGGTCCATTTGCCGGCGGCTCCCTTCGCCGACTGCTTGAGCCGCACGAACATTGAGCGGCCAGGCGTATTGCGGACGTCGCCGACGAGCCAATAGCTACCTTCCCGTCGTCCGGCAGAGAGGTAGTGACGGCACACGGACTCAGCCTGCCGGCCGAGACGCCGTGCGAGATCGTGTGCGTTATCGGCCATCGTCATCCCCAAAAAGAAAAGGTCCGCCGTCGCCAGCGGACCTTGTTGTTGCTCTCGACGGCTTATTCGGCTGCCATAATCTGCTCACCGGCTCGCTGATTGTGGGCGGTCCGCTCTTCTTCGTCTTCCAGTTTGTTTTCGCTAGGCTGCTCTGGAGTTTCCTCGACTATAGATTCGACCGCCGGTTCGTCGCCAATGGCTCGGCCCAGCGTGCGAAGCGGTTCGGGCAGCCAGGCCGTGTCGGTGAGCAAGGTCTGCGCCTCGGCAGCCATGTCACCCTTCTTCAGATGCTCGATCCGATCGGCGGCGCGCTGCCCTTTTGCCTCCACCACGGCCTGGAGGATTCGCGTCTTCGTCACCCGACCGAAGAAGTTGTCTACGGTCGGTTTCCACCCCGCCGCAGCCATGTCGAGATCGACAGCCCGGGCGAGACGGTCGGCGTGAGCGAGCGCACGCGGCCGCCGATTCCAGGGTTCATGCACGGCGTTGACCGACAGGCTGACGACATGGGCAAAGAGCATCGCCTGGCTGTCGCCGTCCCACGCCTGAAGTGCGTCCCAGAGGTCGGCCGATTCCTTCGGCAAAGCCTTCGCCCAGCGCTCGTGCCGAGCGCGGATCGCCTCGGCTAAGGCGCTGTCGTTCAGGCCGAGCGCCTGGGCGCCGAAACTCACGCTCTTCAGATCCAGCTCCAGGCAGCTATCCGAGCCGTAGTGGTAGAAGGTCTTCAATGTCAGAGCATGCAGGGCCGCATGAAAGGCGACCTGCGGCTGCTCACCGAGGGCATGACGCAGGCCGAGTGTCCGATGGGTGGTGAGCTCGGTCATCAGCCGGTCGGAGATGGGCGAAAGGCCCTCGTCCTCCTCCTGCTCGGCGCCGGGCTCGACCGACACGTTGCGCTCGCCGCCTTCGTAGCTCGCGGCCTTGGCCCGTTCGGCCTCACCATCTTCTTCAGCAAGACCGGGCTCCGGCTCCGCCGACGGTTCGTCTTCGGGCCGGACGTAGCCGCGCTCAACACGAAGCTCGCCTTCAGCGCCAATGCTGACGAAGACGCCTGCGCGCACGATCTCGGCCGGGTCGAAAACAACCGGCCGGCTCTCGAGCCCCTCCAAAGCTGTTTCCAGCTCGGACAACCGTTCGTCGACCTCGTCGGGCAGTTCATCGGCGTCCGCGTGTTTCTCAGACAGCTGATCGAACTCTGCTTGCAAGGCGTTGCGGGCCGCTTCCTCCTCGGCAGTGAGGGTGACGATCTCGCCGCGAAGTTGTCGCAGACCGAAAGCGTGGCCGTAAGCGAAATCGGGGGCGACCTCGGTCCACTTCCAACCCTCGGCGGCAATCGTCTCGGATTCCGCCTTCAGCTTGTCGGCCACCATCTGGTCGACGAGCGCGACATCCTGCATCCAGCCGCCATCGTCGCCCTGAAACAGATCTCGCAGCACCGTGCCACCGGCGGCAGTATAGGCGTCAACCCCGATGAACAGCGCCCGCTTGTCGGAAGCGCGGACCGCGCCTTCTGTCAGCATGCGGCGGATGACGTAGGGCTGCTTGTCGTGGGACGCCTTCAGCCGCTCGAACACAACTTCCTGACGCTCGTGGTCGCCAGATACAGCGAAGGCCATGAGCTGGTCGAGCGTCATGCCGTCCTCCGCATAGACGTCGAGCAGCGTCGGCGAAACCGACGCGAGCTTGAGGCGTTGCTTGACGACGTTGACGGAGACGAAGAAGGCGGCAGCGATCTCCTCCTCCGACTGGCCCTTTTCGCGCAGCGCCAGGAATGCCCGGAACTGGTCGAGCGGATGAAGCGGAGCGCGCTGGACGTTCTCGGCGAGCGAGTCTTCCTCAGCGATGCCGCTATCGCGGACGACGCAGGGCACCGGGGCGGTCTTGGCGAGGCGCTTCTGCTTGACGAGCAGCTCCAGCGCGCGGTAGCGCCGGCCGCCAGCCGGGATCTCGAACACGCCGGTCTCGGCGCCGACCTGGTCGACGACGGGCCGGACACTGAGGCCCTGCAGAAGGCCCCGGCGGGCGATGTCCTCTGCTAGCTCCTCGATCGAGACGCCGGCCTTCACGCGCCGGACGTTCGACTGACTCAGCACGAGCCTGTTGAAGGGGATATCGCGCGAGGGCGAAAGGGTGATCTTGCGAACGGTAGTCGCCATGGGATGATACTCCGCGACGGGCGCCGAGAGCCTCTCTCTCGACATCAACTCGTCACGAAGCGCAGCGCCGCCCTCTCACTTTGGAGGGCGGCGTCGCAAAGCCAACGAACAGGAAAGACGGAAAGCCTCGGAACCGGAAAAGCACCGTTCCGTATCTCCGGTTGTCCGGGAATCAGGCCGCGCGGTCGAGCAGCTTCTTCGCCCGTGCCTCCATGTCGAGTCGTGCGTCCTGATGAGTCTTGTCGCGCGCGACGGCTGTGATGCCCTGGACGAAATCAAACACGCTCTCGGGCTTCCGGCCTTCCTCGGACAGAACTGTGTCGATGATCTTCGCCGTCTCGGTCTTGGAGAAGCCGCCCTTGCGCAGAAACTCGCTGCGGTCCTCGTCGGTCCGGGCGACGATCCGCTCCCGCGCCGATTTGATGCCGTTGACGAAGGGCATCGGCGAAGAGTTCGCGAAGCGTGTCAGCGCCGGCGCCGCCTCATGGGCGAAGCGCGTCGCGGCGTATTTCGAATGGCGGATGGTGATCTCCTCGAAATCCTGAACACCCCACAAATTCCGATTCTGACAGACGGCGCGAAGATAGAAGCTCGCTATGCCGAGCGTCTTCGCGCCCACCTCGGAATTCCAGCAGTAGAAGCCGCGGAAGTAGAGGTCCGGCAAGCCGTCGGGCAGCCGGCCGGCCTCGATCGGATTGAGGTCGTCGACCAGAAACAGGAAGACATCGCGATCGGAGGCGTAGAGCGTCGTCGTATCCTGGGTGATGTCGACGCGCGGGTTGTAAACGCCAGTCGACCAATCAAGCACGCCTGGGACCTTCCAGCGCGTGTCACCCGTGCCATTGCCGGCGATGCGCTGAACAGCTGCCACGAGTTCGTGGTCAAATATACGCCCATATTCCGGACCCGTCGCGGCGCGAAGCTCGAGGCGACTGCCCTGCACCTCAAGCGTTTTTATCTGCTCGGCTCGATGAAAGCTGAGGCCGAACTGCAGGTTGATGCCAGCGAGCGGTGCCGGAAGCTGACGGAGGTAAGCCGCCGGCGCTCCGACCAAGCTGGCAAGTTGACCGAAGCTCCAATGAGTCGGCGCGATCGGCGCGTCGCAACCGGGTAGCATCAGCGTCAGGCGCTCGGCATCGTCGCGGTTGGCCTCCACTCGGATCGCGGTGCTCTCGACCGTTCGGGTCCGGCTGCGCTCGCTCCGGCTGCGCACGGCGGAGTAGAGATCCGACAAGGACAGATAGCGTTCGTCCGCCGGCCGCGAGAACCATTCGGATGAAACGCGGCCGATGCGCTCGCCGCGACTCACATCCACCTTGTAGCCGCCGGCGCAGTCGTGGGCAGCGATCAAAACTTCTGCTTGGGTCATGGGACAATCTCCATGACGGGCGCCGGAGGCCTCTCCTCCGATCATCAACCCGTCACGGCGAAGCCGATCCGTCCTCTCACTCTAATGGGGGCGTTGCGGGGTCTCCCCGCAGAAGGGGGTGCGTCGGCGACCGCGGCGCCGACCAGGGGGAAGGCTTTCCCCTCAAAGGCGCACCGCCGGAATTCGCCATATCATCGGAGCAACAGGCTGCGTAACCCGATGGACCAGCTCGGAAAGTTAGTGCGCGCGCAAACAAGGGGAACTGAACATCGGAGCCAACTGGCGGGTGCTTTCGCCATTTTCATACGACAGCTTGACTTGACGTCCCACACACCGGCAGAACGATCCTCCACAGACCACAACGTCAGCGATTGAAACGAAAATGACGTTCGATATCAGGGGCAGCATCAAGAATACGAAGATCAGCTCGAACCTGTATGTCGTTTTTGAGGAACCGATCTCAAATGCGACCGACTCATTCCTTATCCGCAAGCACGAAGACGCCTCTGAAACGGACATGCTGGTTGAAATCGACGTCTAATTTATTCGAGCTGACATGCTCGACGACCGAGAGTCCATGATCGTTTCCTGCAAAGACAACGGATACGGGTTGGGAGACGATCAGCTCAAGGCATTTCTAACCAAAGACACTTCCTACAAGGACGACCTTCCGATCTTCGCGATTGGTCAGTGTACCTGCGGCCGAGAGCCGCAAGTATTTTTGCTACGCTCCGTTACGCTATCTTGCGGCTATCAACGCAGGCTGACGCGTTAACTCGCTCGCGTTTGACGCGAGCTATGCGGGGTCATCGAGAATATCGTTTTCTTCCGTCATTCTGGGTGCCAACATCTCAGTCATCTCGACCGTGACGTTTCGTGCGGCGGAGTGATGGAGAAGACGAATGACGGAGTCCAAATTCCTGACACCGGAGGAAGTGTCTGCACGATACCGTGGCGAGGTCTCCGTGGGTACGCTGCGGAATTGGCGCGCAATGCGAACTGGGCCTGCATACATCAAGATCGGCAAAGCCGTCTTATACCCGGTGGACGAGCTTGACGCATGGGATCGGGGAAATCTGGTGATTTGTAGTGCGTCGAAAGAACTGAACGTGAGCTAGCTTGAGAAAAACAAAATCGCGCTCTAATATGATGACTCAATCCGCTGGCACGCTCGAGACAACGACTCGGTTGCTGTGCTCGGAATGATAGGGAGCTAAAATCGCGAACCGCGCTGCGTTTCCCCTGTTCAGCGGTGCACCGTCAGACCACCGCTTTCATCATAAGTCGGCTCAACACTGACGCCATGTCCTCGCGGCACTCCGTCCGTGACCAAATACTCAGCGCAGAGAAGGCGACGTTGAGTTGAGCGCTCCGAACCGGTCGGTTCAGGCAATCAGCCGTGTCCGATAGGCCTCAAGCCGCGCCAGTCGATCCTGCAGATACGTGCGATATTGGATCAGAAGATCATCTGGACTGGCGAACTCGCCAAGCACCCTTTCCGTCTCTGCCATCGCCTGATCGATGGTGAGGCAGCCCGAACCGTCGCCTGTCATCTGATCGGTCAAGTAGCGCTCGACCTCCAATCGAGTAGGTTCGGGGAGAACCGAGCGCGCTTCGAAATAGATCAACCGGAGCCCGAACCAGCGCAGTCGCTCGTCCTCCATGCCCTGGACGATCGCGAGGCGGTCCTCCCATCGCGCATCGTGGAACGCGGCAATGCGTGCCTCATCAGCAGGACCGGGAAAGCCGCTATAGATGCGCTCTTCGAGGTGCGGAGATAATGCGTAGGGCTCGCGCGCAGCCATGTAAGCAGCCACAAGCCGCGCGCACAGACCAGTGTCCGCCTTCATGAGACAGGCCCGGTCTCCGGTGGCGCCCATCGAACCGCCATCCAGCATATGCTCGGGAGCGTCGTAGAACGCCGTCAGCGTGGGCGCGGCATTGATCCTGAAGCGACGAATCGGACTTGGCTTCTGCGTCAGATGAACTTGCAGTTCGAGATCGCTCATCGCGGCAAGCCGGCCCATGTCTTCGTTGAGACTCAAGCAAAGCCGGCCATTGGCCTGATCGGGATCCCTGCCGATGCAGACGACCGACGTATGATAAGCTTGGCCGCCGAAAAACTCGGTCAACACGAAGCCGTCTTCGACCTCAATGAAATCCGCGACGGTCGCTTTGTTCGAGAAGCGCACGAAGCGCTGCCACAACTCCGGAGACCTTCGATAGACCAATCGGCTCAGTTCGAGCGTCGCAAGCACATCGGACATCGCGTCGTGTGCCCGAGCATGTGCGACGCCATTTGCCGCCGCCAACTGTTGCAAGCGAAATGTCCGCCGCCCTTCTTCGCTGACCGGCACAACTAGTTGCGCAGGCGACACGGCATCGGCGGCCATCACCAGACTGAGCGCATCGGCGCGGCAGTTTCGATGATTACTTGTCAGATATGCCGGATATAGGCACTGGAAGAGGGCGTGGCGCAGCATCTCCTCGTCGAAGCGGATGGAGTTGAAGCCGACGAAAACCGCAGGGCTCCAGGAAATCAAGGTCCGGCGAATATCTCCTACCATGGTGTAGTGCGACGGCAGGCTGGAATCAGTCAACGACTCGATCGGCAATCCGTTCGTCCGAAGCGCCGAAGGATGGGGAAGCACATGTGGCTGAAGGCGCGAGCGCGTCTCGAACCGAGCCACCTCGTTCAGGTTTTCATCGGTGCGAACAGCGGCGAAGTGGAGAATCTGATCGAAGCCACGCTTAAGCCCCGTCGTCTCGGTGTCGAAAAAGACGAAGCTCATGGGTGTGCTACCAACGAGTCAACCGGAAACGCATCGCCGCCGGGCTTACCCTAAACCGGCGCGCGAGACCCTCAATCGCTGCCTCGTCCTCGAGATCCACACCACCGCCTTCCAAGACGGCGGCTAAGAGGTCGCCGGGGATCAACAGCTCTGAGGCGAAGGCGTTGGCTTCGATCTCTATCGGTTCGGTTCCGAGCGCTGAGATATCATCTCGGAAGAGAACGCGTATCCCCTTGTCGACGTGAACGGCTTGTCTGATGTCTTCGTCGTGCAGCACATGATGGGCGAGTTCATGGGCGGCGGAAAAACGCTGGCGGTTGGGATGATGTAGCGCATTGACGCCGATGATGCCGATGCCGTCCTTGATATAGGCCATGCCCGAAAGATCCTCCTCCAGCGGTGCGTACTGAAGGACGATCTTGCGCGATTTAATGATGCGTTCGACAGGGACGGGCGGCGCTGAAACGCCGAACTCCCGAAGGATCGAGCGCGCAGCTTCGCGCGCTCGACCTGGATCAGCGTCCCTCACGATCCGACCTTAGAGCCGCGGCGTGGCGCGAGCGCGCTGCTGATCAAATCAGCGACCTGGGCGCCCGCGTTCTCGGACAGCGACTCCTTCGAAAGCTTCTCATTGACCAGCGTCATCTTCAATTCCTCCCCGATGGACTTATGCGGCATTGGCGGCAGCAGGTCGGCGACCTTCGCGAAATCAAGCGCGGTGGCGAGGGCATAGACATGGTGCAGCAATATGTTCTGCCGGCCGCTCTCGATGTTGGCGATCGACGCGCGAGACATCTTAACTTTGCTCGCCAACTGGGCCTGGGTCAGCGAAAGAGCCTTGCGCCGCGTCGAGACCGCGTTGCCGAACGCTATATAGACCGGATTGCCCGCCATCGCCGATGTTTGCGCTGCTTCGGGCATAATGTCAATCCCGCAAACATTATGTGCTTATTACAAACTTACTAGTGTGATCATTACTTGACATATTGGCCAATCTCAGGAATCCATATCCCGCCGGAGAGCGCGACGCTCACCGACGAGGCGAAGGAACCGAGATGTCGAAGCGCATTCATGTCGTGCCGCACGAATCAGGTTGGGCAACCCGACGTGAGGGGGCGTTGCGGGTGGGGTCCACCCATCACACCCAAGCCGAGGCGACGGAGGCGGCGCGTAGCACTGCGCTTCGCGAGCACGGCGAAGTCGTCATCCACCGTCCCGATGGCCGCATTCGCGACGCCAACTCCTACGGAAACGATCCCTTCCCGCCGAAAGGATAACCCAACGGATCGCTCACCAGGGCGATCCGGTCGGATCGGCGCGCGGAGGTCATTCAAAGAAGAGGACCAATATCGATGTCGAATTTTCCGTCCCTGCGCCGCGATGATCGGCCTGATGATCCCTTTGCCGACCCGCTGGACGCGGTACTCGCCGAGCTTGCCATCAATATTCAGCTTCCGCCCGGCCTGCATGCCAAGGCGGTCGAGCGATATGAGGCGGTCCGACGCTACATCGAACGACCCGGTAGTCCGCTCGAAGGCAGGGTCGCCTGCTTCTATCCCCAGGGCTCCATGGCAATCGACGCAACCACGTCGACCCGCGGCACGGACGACGAGTACGATCTCGATATCGTCGCCGAGATCGAAGGCCCCGACCTCGGTCCCGAGGCGCTGCTGGATGACCTGGAAGCCGCACTCGAGAGCTACCCGGTAAGCAAGGTCGTGCGCCAAACTCGGTGCATCACGCTCTACTACGCCGACGGCATGCATCTTGACATTACGCCGTCGCGGCGGCGGGCGCCGAAGGAGAAGGAAGGCGAGATCCCGCATGCGAAGAAGGGGACTCGCAGCGACCCGGCGCGCTATGTGCCGATGAACTCATATGCCTTCGGGAAGTGGTATTGCGCCCGAACGCCTACCGAGGAGCGGTTCGCGCTGGCGCTGAATCGTCAGCTGTACGAACAGGCCGGAATCGCCTTCGCCGCAGCGGACGTCGAGGACGTTCCGCCGCAAACGCCGCTCATCATCAAGAGCGTGACGACGGTCGCGCTGCAGCTAATCAAGCGGCACCGCAACATCGCCTACGCGACCGAGACGGGCCGGATCCCGCCATCGGTGATGTTGTCGTGCCATGCCGGCCATGCCGCCCGTCCGGGCATGAGGCTTGCGGAAATGCTGATCCGGCAGGCGCGCTGGACGGCCCGCGCGATCGACGACGCCGCGAAGCGCGGCCAGCTCCTGGTCGTGCCCAACCCCGAATTTCCGGTCGAGCGTTTCACCGACCGTTGGCCAGAATCTCAGCTGCAACAGACAACCTATTCTCGCCACCTGCACACCCTCGCTAACGGGCTCGAAGCCGCCCGCACCGGCGACGTGCAGCTGGAGGACTTGCAGGAGTGGTTGCGCGGGCAGTTCGGGGACCGGGTCGTCACGCGTTCTGTCAAAGCTTTCAACCAGCGGCTCGGGCGCCAAGTTCAATCACGGCAGCATGGTTATACGCGCTCCGGCGGCCTGTTCGTTCCCGCCGCGCCGGCGATCATCGGCGCGGCGACCAGCCTGGCGCCAGTCGCGGCTCGCGCACACACCAACATGGGAGAGCGCCGATAAGTGGTGATGACGGTCGACGCCCAGATCACTGACATGGCTTCCTTGTGGCCGAACTTGAAACTCATCGGCCGCCACGGCGCAATCGCGGCGTGGCAGGGCCCTCTCCGGCCTTTGCTTCAGACGTTTCAGGTCGAGATCACTTATCGAGCGCCGCTGGTGATCGAACGGCTCGACGTGCGCATTCTCCAGCCACGCGTCAAAGTCTTGTCACCGCCGTTACGGCACCGTCCGGGCGACCCGGAGGGTAGGCTCCCTCACGTGTACTACGGTTCGGATGGCGAAGTGACGCTATGCATGCTCGATCCCGATTCCGACGATTGGTCGCCGTTCGACAGCCTCTCGCAGACAACTGTGCCCTGGGTGATCGAGTGGCTTGCCGCTTACGAGGGCTGGCGCGCAACGGGTCAATGGACAGCGAGCGGCCGCCACGTCGTAGCAGGTGGCGTCGGTGTCTAAGAGCAGCATTCCGCAAAAGGTCCAATCGGCGCTGTGGGCGCGGGCTGCTGGCCGCTGCCAATATCGTGGATGCAATACTGATTTGGTCGGCGACCTGGTGGCCGGGCGGCAAGACGGGATCTTCGGCTTCATCGCACACATCGTGGCTGACGTCGAAGGCGGCCCGCGCGGCGATCCGATCCGGTCGACTCAGCTCGCGCGTAGTCTGGAAAATCTAATGTTGATGTGCGCCCGACATCACAAGCTGATCGATCTTGACGCCGTCGCCGATCATCCGGAATCTGTTCTGCTAACTATGAAAGCCGAGCACGAGGGCCGGATCGCGATCGTTGCCGGCATCGACGAAGACCGGGCATCTCACGTCATCAGGTTTGGGGCGAGCATTTGTGACAACGAGGCGCTTGTATCGACGCAGGCGATCTTTTCGGCGATGCCGCCCGACCGCCACCCAGCCAGCGGCCAGAGGTTGGATCTTGAAATGGTAGGCTGTGCGTTTCGAGACAACGAGCCTGCCTATTGGACGGTCCAGCGCGAGAACCTGAGACGCCAGTTCGAAGCGAAGGTGCGAGGCCGCGTAGAGCGACAGGAGATTAGGCATCTAAGCGTATTCGCACTCGCACCGCAGCCGCTGCTGATCGAGCTTGGCCGGCTGCTCTGCGATATCGTTCCGGCCGTCGTTCATCAAAGGCATCGCGAACCCGCGAGTTGGCGATGGGCGTCCGATGGCCCCCCGATCACATTCCAGGTCACCGAACCGGATATCGGGCTGTCAGGCTCGGTCGCGCTAAAGCTCGGTGTCAGCGCTACCGTGACCGACGCGCGACTCCAGGCGGTTCTCGGCGACGAAGCCGCGATCTGGTCGCTCTGCGCGGATCAACCTCACAACGACGTCTTGCGGCGAGCTGACGATCAGGCCGCATTTCGGCGCGAACTCCGACGGCTCTACGACCGCATCAAGGCTCGGCATGGCGAGGGAACGCTGCTGCATGTTTTTCCCGCGCTTCCCGCCTCCCTGGCGGTCGAGGTCGGCCGCGTCTGGATGCCCAAATCGGATCTTTCCCTCCGGCTCTACGACAACAATCGATCGCACGGGTTCATACGGACCTTCGATATTCCCTAAACCCGATGCGACAAGCGCGCGGACATCTTCCTGTCCGCAATCCTCCTCGCCGCTGCGATTACCTGGTGGATCAATTAAGTCCGGACCCAAGCCCTCTCTCGTAGAGGCATGTATCCGAACGGGAGAAGCCTATTTTTTCAGGAGGCCACCAAGCCACTTTTGAAGGCTGTCACCGTTCATCAATTCGAGACGCGTCGGCAGAAAGGGAGTTATGAACGGATCAGATATTAGCCTTGGCGGAAAGTCCGACGTTGTAGTCAGGATTCCCTTAGAGGCATTCTGCTCCCCGCTGAGTACGCCCAGCAATGCACGAATGTCATCATATGAAACCTCGTTCCTCGGCTTATACGCCTTCACCGATCCTATGATCTTGATGCAACCAACCCCCTTCGAACAGCTATGACATCCCGTCCGTGATCCCCTGAGCGTGGCGTTAATGTCACCTCGTCGAACCCCGCTTTATCGAAGGCACCAGCGACGATCTCTTCCCAACGCGTCGCAGAAAGTGAATACGCTTGGCTCCAATCCGATTGCAGGCTTGCTACAATTTCATACCAAACCGCTGAGTTTGCCTTTATTAGAAATCCCTCTGCCGTTTTACGATCTGCCAGGACGATCTTGTGATCTGGTGTAATGATTCCCGCTACTCGCAACTCCGCTTGCTTATTCCCCTCGGAAAACCGCCGAGCGATAAACGACTCGAACACTGACGGAAGCCTGTCTTCGTAGATCAAGTCAGTAATTTTGATCTTCTCTGGTGGAATTTCCAGATTCCTAAAATCCACTAGTCGTGTGAACTCTAAAAGAATCGGAAACGCTAATTTCTGCGCAATAGGAAACAGCTTAACGGGCATGTAGAATATCAGTTGCTGCGCTAGGCGAACCCTTACCTCTTCCATCTGCTGCAAAGTAAGCATGGCACGCGCTCTTTACTACAACTGCGCATAGGTTAGCAGTCAGCCGGCTGTCGGGCCTTAACAGCCGGAATAGCCAAATCGCAGTTTCGAATACCGACTCCGTGATCAGCGCCTGCTAAGTTTGACAGATCACGTATCCATGTGCGTTCATTTCGGTACACGCCGAGAAGAATGACATCAACAGCCAATAGAGCTGAACGAAGTATGGGTCTGGCGCTTGGCCGGCTGCGACTTCCTTTAGCGCCTCTTCAACAGCACCGCGGCTCAGCGAAGAGGTCACGATGAAGACCCGACGAATTGCATCCGGCGCAAGCCGCACTTGAGCGAATTCGTTCATTAGCTCGTCGGCATCGCCTCGGACAATCCTCTTGATCCGGGTTTTGACTCCGCTACCGCTTACATACTTGTTGTTCCAACCACGAATTTTCGCTTCCATCGATTCCGGCGGAAGGCTCATACGCTGCAAGTTCTTAATTGCTTGGCTCACGGAGATATGGAACGGCCCAGCACCGAGCGATAGTGGACCATGCTTTGCGTGATAAAAGGTAATTCTAGGCGGGCTGCTGGAGTTGTTTAGCCCAATATAGTCCGCCCATTCGTCGCCAAGATCGTCGCACACAAGCACATCGTCCCCGTCCGCAACACTCGCTTCGATCACACCGAAAGTGGAGTCAGCATCAAAGGTGGCCTTTCGCGTCGAAAAGTTACCCTTTTCATCAGTCACTCCGTCTAGGAGCGGATCAGAGCGCAAATGGCGCAACAGGGCTGCGCCACCATCTACAAAGCCTTCGTCGCGGAACAAGGTCCCGTCGATGTAAGCTAAAGAGAGGGCGTCGAACAGCAATATGAACTTATCCTCGCGATCGATGTAGCGTCGGAGCGAGATCCGATTTGGATCGTGACCGAGAGCATACTCTGTACTTTCGACCTCGATGCCGGCAGTGATCGGCAATTGCAAGTCACGCAATGCTACGCGAGCTTGGTTGATTGCAATTGCTCCAACCGAATCAGCACCGTCGAAGATATCCATCCTCTTTCCGTCGCCGCTGACCCTAAACGCACGATCGAGCTCATTTAACGCTGCATCGATTTCATGCTTGGAGAGTTGAGTGAGTCTACCGCTATCTTCATGTACAAGTCTGATTTCGCGATCGACATGGATCGCATCAACAAATCCCGCAACGTCGACGGCAAAACTTGTTGGACGCGCGGTGCCGCCAATACTCGCCAAATCGATAGCGCGGGCTAAGGTACGGAGAAAGCTGGCAGGTGCAGCTCTTCCACCTACCAGCTCGTCAATTACAGATTTCGCGTACTCCACAAGTGCGAGGTGATCGACCCGATCAGACCGCTGCCCTATCCTGCCGGTGCTAGGAGTTGTAGAATAGTGGTCAGTTCCCGACCGGACCGCGTACGCCTGGGGCACATACCGGTTTGCGCCAGCAGGCCCGACAACATTTTGTAGGTCATCGGCTTCGAACGTTTTACTCCTCATCACGTGCTTGGAGACCGACATGTTTCGAAGCCGAATCTTTTCGAACACCGCTCCCTGCCGTGCGACCGCACGATCCACGCGTTCGGCTGATACTCGACCGAGATAGCGGGTGAAAAATCCTGCCGGAAGATCGAGCTTGGATTTAAGAATCGCGAGATGATCGCGATATTCGATCAAAAGAATAAATCCGCAGATTCGTTCTCGGATTCCTGCGTCTTCGGTTAAGAATGAAGGCGAGCGGTCATAGAGGAAGGAGATCGCAGACCAACGCGCGCGCCCAGCTTGGACGCGCCGATGGTAGAATATGTTTTGGGAGGCCGAGGGCTGGCTTGCCCGAACTTGGCGAAAAAGGTCATCCAATGCGGCATTGCTCATCTGCCGCTTAAGAATGTGAAAATTTGCTGTTTTTGCAACGCGAAGAGAGTCGATCATCCATCCCCCGTCGCGTTTCCGCGCGGAAGTACGCCATGTCAATTAAGACGGACCTTCAATATGATCAACTTAAGCGCGAATGCCTCCACGATGCAAATGGAAAGAACATGCCCCCCGCAAAGAAGAGTTAGAAGGCTACTCGATGTCGCGCAGCTCTAGACGGCCTGCTCAATAGCAACGTTAGCCACAAAGTGTCGGCTTATCGACACGTATCCGGTTGATGGGCGTTGAAGGCTATGATCTCTTGACTACGGGGCGACGGCATGCGGAGCGTGCTTGAGGTGCTATGCGACGACAACCCAGTGATCGTTCGATAAAGATTCTGTTCGCTTCTTCGGGGGGCCTATGCGCTTTCCCGGGATGTACAACGCAGCTCGTTCAGCCTCAATCTCGCGCATTACTGGGCGAACTCTGCCACATTCGTGCGGCCTCTCCCGGGGGGCCGAGATTCGATCCCGCGCAATCCGAAGAGTCGCGCAACGACGCAGACAACTTGATCATCCTATGTCCAACGCATCATCGTTTGGTCGATCAGGATCCGACCACTTACACAGCGGATTCGTTGCTTCTCATGAAACGGCGCCATGAGAGCCGCGTCGCAGCATTTCTCAGCTCGGTTGCTGTCGAGCTTACTGACAAGCAGGCTACCGACCTCTCGCGACAGGTGGAGGACGAATCAGTCGACTTCGCAGTTGTCGTCGCGTTGCGGAAGGAATTGGCTGCGCTTAAGCATTATTTTCCTGAGCTGGTACCGATTTCGTCGACATCGGATTCGACCCGCACGTACCTTCGCGGAACGATTCCAACAAGACGCGGCGGCTCGTATCGAGTTGTTGCCACTCTCCTTCATTCGATGGGAAATCTCGATGCCGCACATGCGACATCGGACCTCATCCACAAATGGAAGCCGCGATTTGTACTTGTGAATGGAATTGCTGGTGGAATCTCTAGAAAGGATCAGGGCTTCGGCGATATCGTGGCCTCGAACTCCATTTTCTATTATGAGCTCTCGAAGGTTCGACCCAATCATCAGGAGCATCGAGCTCGGCAATTTCAGGCGGACCCCATCCTCGTGGATGGAATACTGAACTTGACCGACTCAACGTGGCGCGCACATTTGCCTTCAAGGCCCGATGGGAAAAGCGCGAGCGCCATCGAGCCGAGAATTCATGTCGGACCAATTGCCTCTGGAGAGAAGGTGATTGCTTCAAGCGAGGCTGCCCAAGAGCTTCGGTCGTTGCAACGCGATCTCATCGCAATTGAGATGGAGAGTGCAGGAGTCGCTTCTGCGGCATTCAGCGCTGTCAAGAAGGTGGGATTCTTGACGATCCGAGCCATCTGCGACTTCGCCGACGGCAAAAAGAATGACATGTGGCAAGAGTACGCAGCGTATTCCGCGGCTTCGTGCTTGCGAAGCTTCATTGAGTCGCGCCCAGTTTCCCTCTCGGAGGGGGCGTGGCCGAAGTCCGTTGCTTCGGTAGCGGCAACGAAGTCGCGTATTTCGATAGCTCAACGTAAGAAATTGTTCGATGAGCTGTGTACGGCGTTCGATATGGAAGAGTTTAAGAACCTTTGCTTTCTCCTGGGCGTGGACATTGACGAAATTCCCGGCGACCGCAAATCGGCCCGGGTCAGAGAGCTAATTTTACTGTTCGAGCGGCGCGATACGTTGCACGTATTGGAGGAAGCCGTCGATGAAAGGACACGTTAACGGAAAACCTGAGCATTCAGGCTGATGCTTTCGGCGGTGTCCGTAAGCCGTCGATACGCACTGAAATGCATGTCACGGACAGATCGGGCATTGAAACAAGGACTCCAATCGAAGCGGCCAGGACCGAGCGTGAACTCTCGTGACTATCACGAACAATCACCCACTACATGCCCCAGTCTCCGCCTCCTACAGCTCGATCAGAATCTAAAATAACAGCAAACTCAAATAGATAATAGACGCCGCAGGCTCATGCACAACCATCCGTCCGGCGACCCGACGCCGTCGCAGGCCGACATCCAGATGACGAAAGCCATCGTCGACATCGCCAAGCCACTCGGGATCGCCGTGCATGATCACATCATCGTCGGCAAGAACGGGCATACCAGCTTCAAGGGCATGCGGCTGATTTAAGGATTGCACTCAACAAGCCCCCGCTGTCGTCCCGGCCTAGTGCGCAATTGCGCACGGGGGCCGGGACCCATAACCACGGGGTTGCGTTGTCGAAGCACGCTGTGGCTCCAGCTTTGCAAGCCAATTTGCTTTCGTGGTTGGGTCCCGGGTCGCGCTGCGCTTGCCCGGGACGACATCGAGATTGTGGCAGAGAGTCATACGACCGCATTCTCGCGACATCTCTTGCCGAGCCTTGCATCTCGTTCCGCCCGCGTCATACGAACCAAGCGTAACTGCCGCTAAACTAGCCCATGCAACGTTTCCCGCGCGGCGGCGTTTGTTGCAGATTGATCTGACGGCCTGTCAGGGGCCTTGGGGGACCGATGTCCGATTTCGTCATTGAGGAAGGGCTGCCCTACCCGCTGGGCGCCCACTGGAGCGGCCACGGCACCAATTTCGCGGTGTTTTCCGCCAACGCCACCAAGGTCGAGGTCTGCCTGTTCGACGGCGAGCGCGAGACGCATCGCTTCGAGCTGCCCGAATATACCGACCAGGTGTTTCACGGCTTCATCAACGGCGTGCAGCCGGGGACGTTCTACGGCTACCGCGTTTACGGCCCCTACCAGCCGGACGGCGGCCACCGCTTCAATCCGAACAAGCTGCTGCTCGATCCCTACGCCTGCGCCCATGCCGGCAGCCTGACCTGGAATCCGGCGGTTTTCGGCTACAAGATGGAGAGCGGCGACGACCTCACCTTCGACGAGCGCGACAGCGCGCCGTTCATGCCGAAATGCGTGGTGGTCGATCCCAATTTCGACTGGGTCCAGGAGGCGCAGCGGCAGGACGTGCATTGGGACGAGACCGTGGTCTACGAGACCCACGTCAAGGGGTTTACCAAACAGCACCCGGGCATCGACGAACATTTGCGCGGCACCTATGCCGGCTTCGGCTCGAACGCCGCGATCGACCATCTCAAGGCGCTCGGCATCACCTCGATCGAGCTGCTGCCGGTGCATTCCTTCATCAACGACAGCAACCTGCTCGACAAGCGCCTCACCAATTACTGGGGCTACAACACCATCGGCTTCTTCGCGCCGGATCCGCGCTACGCCGCCGACGTGCCGAACAGCCTGCGCGAATTCAAGGAGATGGTGTCGCGGCTGCATGGCGCCGGCCTCGAAGTCATCCTCGATGTCGTCTACAACCACACCGCCGAAGGCAATGAGCGCGGCCCGACGCTGTCGTTCAAGGGCATCGACAATGCGAGCTATTACCGGCTGCTGCCCGACAAGCGGCGCTACTACATCAACGACACCGGCACCGGCAACACGGTGAACCTGTCGCATCCGCGGGTGATCCAGATGGTGATGGACAGCCTGCGCTACTGGGCCGGTCACATGCATGTCGACGGCTTCCGCTTCGATCTCGGCACCATTTTGGCGCGCGAGGTCTACGGCTTCGACGAGCAGTCCGGCTTCCTCAAGGCGATGAACCAGGACCCGCTGCTCGCGACCGTCAAGCTGATCGCCGAACCCTGGGATTGCGGCCCCGGCGGCTACCAGGTCGGCGGCTTTCCGGCGGGCTGGGCGGAGTGGAACGACAAATACCGCAACGTTGTGCGCGATTTCTGGCGCGGCGAGGCGGCGCCAGGCAGCCTGGCACCGCGGCTGCTCGGCTCGCACGACGTGTTCAACCGCGAGGGCCGCCGCACCTGGGCCAGCGTCAACTTCATCACCGCCCATGACGGCTTCACGCTGAACGACTGGGCGAGCTACAACAACAAGCACAATGAGGCCAACGGCGAGCACAACAACGACGGCTCGTCGGACAACCACTCCTGGAATTGCGGCGCCGAGGGCCCGACCGCCAATCCGGATATCCGCACTTTGCGCGAACGGCAGAAGCGCAACATGCTGGCGACGCTGCTGGCCTCGCAGGGCACGCCGATGCTGCTCGGCGGCGACGAGTTCGGCCGCACCCAGCGCGGCAACAACAATGCGTACTGCCAGGACAACGATATCTCGTGGTTCGACTGGAATTTTTCCGACGACGCCGGGAAGCTGCTCGCTTTCACCAGGCGGATGATCAAGCTGCGGCGCGACTACCCGATCGTGCGCCGCAGCCGCTTCCTCTCCGGCGATCGCGATCCCCAACTCGAGATCCGCGACGTGGTCTGGATCAGCACGACAGGCGTGGAGATGACGCAGGCCGACTGGAGCACCGGCTGGATCAAATGCTTCGGCGTCGTGCTCGACGGCCGCGCGCGCAAGACCGCGATCGCGCGTGAGGGCGAGGACGACACTGTGCTTGTCATCCTCAACAGCTACGAGGGCGAGGTCGACTTCAAGCTGCCGCGGACGTCAGCCGGACCGCGCTGGTCGTTGCTGCTGGATACCAACGCGCCGGAACAGCCGGCGGGCGCGCAGTTTGCGTTCGACGGCACGTACAGGGCAGTGGGGCGTTCGTTCGTGCTGCTCACGACCGGCGAGGTGAAGTCATCCCCGTAGCCCGTTGGCTCCGCCCGGGCTGCGGTCCGCCTTCTCCTTCCCCCTGAAAGGGGGAAGGTCGGGATGGGGGTCAGCCCCGGGCGACGCTGCAAGCCGAGAGTGCAGATCCCCACCCGCTTAGCTCTGCCGAGCAAAGCGACCTCCCCTTTGCAAGGGGAGGTTAGAGTCCCGCGACCCCGTCGGCCAATTGACATTCGGCCGCGGACTGCCAGACTTCGCGGAAAATTAGGGGTGGAGACCTCTGGATGGCCAATCTTTCGGCCTCAAATCACGTCGCCCGTGTTTTGTCGGCCGCCAACCAGGCGGCCGGCGTCGACACCGAGACGCGGATCGCCGCGTCCTGGCGGCGCTGCCTGGTCAATCACAACCTCGATCCGGCCCGGCGCGGGCCGCCGCAGACCCTGACCGAGGCGGAGATCCGGCACATCGCCGGGCCGATGGAGGATTTGATCCAGGTCGCGATCCCCGAGCTCGAGGACCTCGCCCGCGTGCTCCACGACTCCGGCTACTGCGTCAATCTCGCCGATCCCAACGCCACCATGCTGGTGAGCCGGCTGCCCGGGGGCGACTACGCGCGCATGTTCCTGGAGTGGAAGATCTACACCGGCTCGAACTTCGCCGAGACGTTCGAGGGCACCAACGGGCTCGGCACCGCGCTCGCCGAGCAGCGGCCGATCCTGGTGCATGGCGACGAGCATTTCCGCGAGCAGTGGCACATGTTCACCTGCGCGGTGTCGCCGCTGTTCGATCATGCCGGGCGGCTCGCCGGTGCCGTCAACATCACCTCGTGCCGCAGCGACCTCGGCCGCAGCGCGCATGAACTGGCGCTCGCCGTCACCACGGAGGCGACGCGGCGGATCGAGCAGTCGTTCTTCCGCCGGCGCTACCGCGCCTCCTGGATCGCGATGCTGCCCGGCGACGGGCACGGCATGCTGGCCTATGACGACGACCGCCGTGTGGTCGGCGCCTGCCGCACCGCGCGCGCGGCGTTCGGCCTGACCGATGCGACGATCGAGGACGGCATCGACCTGTCGCATCTCATCCAACTCGACGATCGCGCGACACGCGCCGCGGAGGAGCCGGTTGCGCTGCGCCGCGCCGACGGCACGCCGTGGGGCCGCGCCCATCTGGCGCCGCCGGTGCGGACGCGATCGCCGCGTCCACCATCCACGCCGCCGCGCGAAAAGCCGGCCGGACAGTTTTCCGGCCTGCACCGGCTGGCGGGCCGCGATCCCGTGCTGATCAAGGGCGTGAAGCGGCTGATGACGGTCGGCAATCTCGATTTGCCGATCCTGCTGCATGGCGAGACCGGCGCCGGCAAGGACGTGTTCGCGCGCGCCATCCATGCCGCCAGCAACCGCGCCGGCCGCAACTATGTCGCGCTGAACTGCGCGGCGATGCCGGAGAGCCTGATCGATGCCGAGCTGTTCGGCTACGAGGCCGGCGCCTTCACCGGCGCGCGGCGCGAGGGATCGAAGGGGCTGATCGTGCAGGCCTCTGGCGGTACGCTGTTCCTCGACGAGATCGGCGACATGCCGCTTTCGCTGCAAACCCGGCTGCTGCGCGTACTGGAAAACCGCGAGGTCTGGCCGCTCGGCGCGCTGAAGCCCGTCGCCGTCGACATCCGTCTGATCAGCGCCACGCACCGTGATCTGGCGCGGATGGCGGAGGACGGCAGCTTCCGCTCCGATCTGTATTACCGGCTGCGCGGCATGGAGATCCGCCTGCCCGCGTTGCGCGAGCGCGCCGACCGCAAGGATGTCATCGCGCAGATCGCCGACGAGGAAGCGCCGCACTGCCGCATCGCAGCCGACGCGTGGGCGCAGCTGATGGCCTATCCGTTCCCCGGCAACATGCGCCAGCTTCGCCACGTGCTGCGGCTCGCCGGCGCCACCGCGGAGGACGGCGTCATCACCGAGGCGGATCTCGATCTGCCGCCGTTCAGCGCACGCGGCGCGGAGGCCGATCACGCGGCTAGCGAGCGCGCCGCGATCGTCGATGCATTGCGCGCCAATGACGGAAGAGTGACGGACGCGGCCAAGGCGCTCGGGCTCAGCCGCGCGACGTTGTACCGGAAGATCAAGGCGTTAGGGATCGCGCTGGACAGCTAGATCAGGACGCCCCCGCTGTTCCGGCCTTGCGGGAAAGGTGATATCCTACGGCTTTCGCCTTCAACGCCACGGAGCGGGTCCCATGACACGGTTTCCCCTCGCTGTGGTCGTTGGCCTCATTGCCGCGACCATTTCGCAGCCTGCCGCCTCGGATTCTACTGAGCAACGATTGGGCAAAGTCCATTTCGTGACATCCTGCAAGCCCGAAGCGCAGGAGCTGTTCGATCGCGCCATGCTGTATCAGCATTCCTTCTGGTACAGCGCGTCGCGGCGCACCTTCGAGGAAGTGCTGGAGGCCGACCCGCAATGCGCCATCGCCTATTGGGGCATCGCGCTCAGCTATCTCTACAATCCGCACGCGCCGCCGCCGCCGGAAAACCTTCCGCTCGGCCTTGAAGCTGCGAAAAAAGGCCAGGCGCTGAATGCCGGCACCCCGCGCGAACGGGAATACATCGATGCGATCGCGGCGATGTATGTCGACTACGACAAGGTCGATCACCGCACCCGCGTGCAGCGATTCCTCGCCGCCGAAGAGCAGGTCGCGACGCACTATGCCGACGATGACGAGGCGCAGATCGCCTATGCGATCACGCTCAACGTCGCGGCGTCCCCGGCCGACAAGACCTACGCCAACCAGCTGAAGGGCGCGGCGCTGCTCGAACCGATCTTCAAGCGCCAGCCCGAGCACCCCGGCATCGCCCACTATCTGATCCATCTCTACGACTACCCGGCGCTCGCGGAGAAGGGCCTCCCCGCGGCGATGCGTTATGCCAAGATCGCCGAGCACGCGCCGCATGCCCAGCACATGCCGTCGCACATCTTCACGCGCGTCGGCTACTGGAAGGAGTCGATCGCCTCGAACAAGGAATCCGCGCGCATCGCCAAGCAAGACGGCGAGCAGCAGGACCAGGCGCACGCGATGGACTATCTGGTCTATGCCTATCTCCAGCTCGGCCAGGACAAGGAGGCGCGCGCGGTGATCGACGAGCTCGGCAAGCTTCAGTTCAAGCTCGACCGGTTCGCAGGCCCCTTCGCGGTGGCGGCAAGCCAGGCCCGCTATGTCTTCGAACGCGGCGACTGGAAGGGTGCCGCCGCGCTTCAAGTGCATCCCACCAAATACGCCTATGCGGATGCCATCACCTATTTCGCCCGCGCGGTCGGCGCCGCGCGCTCCGGTGACCCCGCCGCCGCCAAAGCCGATGTCGCCAAGCTGATCGAGCTGCGCGACAAGTTGAAGGACGCCAAGGACGCCTACTGGTCCAACATCGTCGACATCCAGCAGCAGATCGCGAGCGCCTGGGTGCTGTACGCGGAAGGCAAGTACGACGAGGCGCTCAGCGCGATGAATGCCGCCGCGGAGGCGGAAGACAAGACCGAGAAGCATCCCGTCACGCCGGGACCGCTGGCGCCGGCGCGCGAGCTCTACGCGGCGATGCTGCTCGATCGCGGCATGGCCAGGGAGGCGCTCGCCGCCTATGAAGCCGTGCTCAAGAAGGAGCCCAACCGGCTGGCGACCTATCTCGGCATGATCAAGAGCGCCAAGGCGGCCGGCGATCAGGCCAAGATCCGGGAATGCGCCGATCAGATTGCCCGGCTCACCGCGGATGCCGATCTGTCGCGGCCGGAGCTGATCGAATTGCGCCAGACGACCGGAAGCAAGCTGTGATGCCACGGGCGACATGGCGCAACGGTGGAGCGGCGCTGCTCGGCGCCGTTGCGCTATCGCTTTGCCATACCCTGCCGCTTGGCGCGATGGAGATCCTCGGCCAGGCCGGCGTGCTCGGCGAATGGGAGCTGACCGGACATCTCACCGAAAGCGCGCCGGGCGCGCCGAGGCAGTTCTCCGGACCGCTCAAGATGAAGCATGTGGGCATCTGCGCGCAAGACGGGCCGGACGAACGCGCCGGAGAAATCAAGCTGCAAATCACGGGCGCGGATTCGCAGGTCACCGCCGAGCTGGTGCTGGACGGCGCGGCCTGCACCTACAGCGCGCGCAAGACGCGCAACTACGAGGGCACGCTGTCCTGCGAAGGACGCGCGCCCGTCCCGCTGCTGGTGTGGCTCAAATAGCCGATACCGTCACGCCGCCGGCCGCGCGCGGCGCAGCCATTCGTTCAGATCGATGCGGCCGAGGCGCGCCTCGCCGAGCGGCACCAGCGAGTGCTGCTCGACCCGGCCGCCCCAGTAAAGCGCGTCAGGGTCTTTGACCACCTCGCGCGGGTCACCCTTTGCCTTCAGGTAGCGCGCCACGATCTCGTTGAACGGCGCGCGGTCGGGACCTGCGATCTCGACGATGCCGTTGCGTGGCGGCTCGAGCGCGATATCGGCGACGAGCGCGGATACGTCCTCCGCCGCGATCGGCTGGAACAGGCCGGGCGAGAGCCTGACCGTGTTTCCGACTGCGCCCGCATCGGCGATCGCGCCGACGAATTCCATGAACTGGGTCGCGCGGATGATGGTGTAGGCAATCCCGGACGCCTCGATCAGCTTCTCCTGCGCCACCTTGGCGCGGAAGTAGCCGTTCTCGGGCGTGCGGTCGGTGCCGACGATCGACAGCGCGACATGATGCCTGACGCCGGCCGGCTTCTCCGCCGCCAGCAGGTTGCGGCCGGAGGTCTCGAAGAATTCCATCACCGCCTTGTCTTCGAATGACGGCGAATTGGCGAGGTCGATCACGATGGCCGCGCCGGCCAGCGCCTCCTTCAGCCCCTCGCCGGTGATGGCGTTGATGCCGTTCTTCGGCGAGGCGGCGACGACGTCATGGCCGCGCTGGCGCAGAATGGCAACGGTCTTTGAGCCGATCAGTCCGGTACCGCCGATCACAACGATCTTCATGGTGATACTCCTTGTCGGTGACGAGGTTTCTTGAGACATGCTTGCCGGATTTGCCGGCGGCAATCGTCATTGGTACGCCGATCCGCAGCAACTTCGATGGTTGCCGCGCGCGCGGCCGACCACGGCAGCGGAGAGAAGGATTGGTGAGTCGCGCTCCCTCCTCGGTCGCTCGCTCGCATGCAACCACCTATAGCACGCTACGGCTGTTCTGATGTCGCGGAACCTGCCATCTGATGCGTCATCTGATGCGCACCAGCCGTTGGTGGCTACGCTTGCTGAACCTTCTACCGTCGCGTAAACTAATGCGTGCGTTCCAGCCAGCGTGCTGGGGTACCGAAAGCTTCGGCCGCTGCCGGGATATCACCGCGGGCTCTCTTTCGTGCTGCAACGCAAATGCTGGGCATGACGTTTAGCCCGCTGTGCACTCCTTGATTTGATTTCAGCAAACGCAGGAGGAATCTATGCGGAATTTTATCACCTTTTTCGTTTCCAGCGTGGCAATCGTCGTTGCGGGGTCGACCGCGTTAGCGGGTGAGAAGGTGCTCGAGTTCAAGCTCGTCACCAAGCCTGTCGACGTCAAGGTCATCGAAGCAGCAAACGTCGAAGGGCAGACGGTCGTTTCCGGCAAGTTCTTTGGTGTCGCCGTCTTCAGTGACGGCCATATCGGGGTGAAGGAGTTCGTCCATTCAGGAGACATGCTGAAGGGCTCGGGCTCCTATTACGGTTACAGCACCTACACGTTCGAGGAAGGCGCGATCACGGCGCGTTACACCGGCGCGATCAAGGACGGAAAATCAAACGGCGAATATACGATCCTATCGGGCACGGGTGCCTATGCGAATGCGACGGGCACAGGAACGATCGAAAGCGCGCCGAACCCGTTCAAGGGGGTCAATCTCCTGAACATCAAACTGGTCGTGAGAACGCCGGGGTCATAGCAGCGCAGCGTCCGCGGGACCACAGCAAGGACAGCGACGCCTCACATGAGCGTTGGCCCGGCCAGCTGTCGCACGGCCGGGCCGGGCCCACGACATCAAACGCGGCGCCGCGGTCAGCCGTGTTCAGGCTCTGCCACGGCCGGTTCACCATGACAGTGGCAGCGGTTTGCCCTTTTCAAGCCGGGTCAGACGGGCCGCCAGATTGAACTTGGCGAAGACGTCCAAAAGCTGGTCCTGGCTTTCGCGCAGATGGCCCCAACCTTCGTTGTGGACCGCGACAAGTGCTGCGTCGGGAAAGGCATGCGCAGCTTCCAGCGCATCCTCGCTGCCCATCGTCATATGGAAACGGCCACGGGGCTCCGCGGCGCCCGTGAACAGCACGACGAGCTTGGGCGAAAACCGCCTCGCGACCTCGGCCGTGCCTTCGAACCAAAGCGTATCGCCGGTGACGTAAAGCAGGTCTCCCGGCTGCTCGGCGCCGAGCGCAAATCCAACCACGTCGCCGGCATCGACCCCGATGGGTCCATGGCGGGCCGGCGTGGCGGTCACAAACAATTTCTTACGATCGCTCTCGAGGACGCGGGTCTCGAATGGAGCAAGGCCCAACGCGTTCCCGCCGAGACACTGCGCACCGGAATTCGTCGTGTAAGTTGTGCCGGCGTGCGGAAGAAGCGCGCGGCCGGCATTGTCGAGATTGTCGAAGTGGTGGTCGTGACTGAGCAAGACTGCGTCGAGCTTGCCGATCCGTTCGACTGAAAGGGCCGGCCCATCCGTCTTCCTGTGCCGCACCGGGCTGTAAGCTCCCTGATACTCGCCAGGAGGATCGAAGGTGGGGTCCGTCAGCAGACGAAACCCGTCGTACTCGATGAGCACGGTCGGACCGCCGACCAGGGTCAAGGTGAGATTCGGTGCCGCCATGAACTGCTCCCGCGCAATTGTCAGCCCAAATAACCAGCTCCCCGTCCTGAGCGGAATTCGCTATTCTTTCTCAATGGCTGATCAAAATCGCACAGCGATCGATTGGGAGGATGTCCGGCTATTCGCCGCGCTTGCCCGCCACGGCAGCCTGTCGGGAGCCGCGCGTGCACTCTCGGTAAACCATGCGACCGTCGCCCGCCGCGTGAAGTCGCTGGAGACCACGATCGGCGAACGGCTGGTCGAACGGCGTCCCGACGGTTACGTCCTCACCCGGAGAGGCGCGCGCATGCTCGATGCCGCCAACGATATGGAGGCCGCGGCAGCAAGGCTTGGCCACAGAGGGACGTCGGGCGCGCCGACCGGGCTTGTCCGCATCAACGCGCCCCCGAGCCTCTCACAGAACTTCCTCGTTCATCGCCTCGCCAGACTGTCCAGGCAGCAGCCGGGACTCGACATCGATCTGGCAACCGACTTTCGAACCGTCAGCCTCGAAAGGCGCGAGGCAGACATCGCCCTGCGATTTGGCCGTCCGGAGGACGGCGATGTCATCGCCAGGCGACTCGTGTCGATGGGTTTCGGCTTCTACGCGACCGCCGATTGCCGCCGCAGGATCGACGCCGGCGACGAGCCCGTGTTCGTCGGTTTCGACGAGGCCAATGCCCATCTTCCCGAAGCGCTGTGGTTGTTCCGGAAATTTCCCCATGCGCGCATGTCCTTCCGGACCAGCAACCAGGCCGCGCAGGCCGCGGCCGCACAGGCCGGCGCGGGCATAGCCCTGCTTCCGCATTTCATCGGCCGAGCCAAACGGAAGCTGTGTGCCTGCAAACTCGCGCACGCCCCGCCGCCACGCGAACTTTGGCTCATCACCAGGCGCCGCGACCGAAATGACCCTCTCGTCGGCACCGTTGCCCGGCATCTCGCGGACATCTTCGCCAATGAGTGCGCGCTGTTCGAGGATTAGGCTCGCTGCGGAGCAGCAGGTCTCAGGCAACCGAATTGCCGTCAGGCGAGATGGCCGGCGCGCAGATCATCAAGAGATGCGGGGGAAGGCCTTAAGCGCAAGCCTTACGAGAACTCGTTCCAGCTGACACGCCGCGCGTCGAGGTCGCCGAGCTCGACGGGATCATGGATGTTGCGCACGCTCTGGAAGCCAGAGCGCAGATAGATCAGCGGGTCGACCGTGGTCGCGGCGCGGACGTGCTGGACCTCGCCGATGAAGATCGAATGGGTCTTGGTCTCGAGCTCCTGCGCCAGCACGCAGTCGAACGCCGCGACGGCATCCTCCAGCACCGGGGCGCCGGTGGCGCCGGTGGTCCAGCGCCCAAACGCAAAACGGTCGTCGCCGTTGACGCCCTTCTGTCCAGAGAAGGTCAGCGCCAGCAGCGCGTGGTCCTCGTTCAGGAAGTTGATGACGAAATGGCGCTCCTCGCGGATGCGCTGATGCGCGCTGGCGTTACGGTTAACGCAGACCAGCACCGAGGGCGGATTGTCCGACAGCGAGCAGGCCGAGGTCACGGTCAGGCCGGTGCGCTGCCCGGTCTCGGAGCCGACCGTCACCAGCGCGACGGCGCCCGCGCAATGGCGCATCGCCTGCTTGAAACTCTGTGCGTCGACCGTCATGCCGCAAACCCTGTTTGAGCATGATCCTCCGGATCATGCTTCGGTAAAAACACTTCGTTCAAGATATGCGAGGCGGGGTGCGAGGCAAGCCCCGCACCCCGCGCAGCTGTCATGCAGCCTTCTCGAACTCGGCGCCGAGATGCTTGAGCCGCGGCATCACCTCGTTCTTGAGCAGGTCCAGCGAGTGCCGCCAGGCTTCCGGCTTGTGCTTGTAGTCGAAGCCGAACACACAGAGGACGCCGAAGCCGCCGACCTCCCGGTAGATCTTCTCGATCTTCTCGGTGACCGTCGCGGGCGAGCCGACGATCCAATTCCGGCGCGCGCAATATTCGACGGTGACGTCGCTGTCGGGCACGTCGGGCGCGTGCTTCAGATAGTCCTTGAAGCCGAAATGGCCGAGCAGCGGCAGGAAGTACTCGCTCATCATCCGGCCCATCATGTCGCCGGTCGACAGCTTCCACGCCTCCTCATCGGTATCCGCCACGAACACCTCGCGCACCAGCCGCCAGTCCGTGCGGCTCGGCTTGCGGCCGGTCTTGGCCGCGCCCGCCTCGACCGAGTCCCAGTGGCTGCCGACATAGGCCGGGTTGAGGTTGAGGCTCATCGGGATGAAGCCGCGCTCGCCGGCGAGCTTCAAGGTGTCCGAATTCTTCGACAGGCCGGCGACGCCGATCGGCGGATGCGGCCCCTGCAACGGCTTGATGTGCGGCTTGAGGAAGTCGAACATCGTGTCCGGCTTGCTCACCGTCCAGTACTTGCCCTTGTGCGTCCAGGGTCCCGGCTCGGACCACATCTTCAGGATGATCTCGAGCGCCTCGCGGGTCATGTCGCGGTTCTGGCCCGACATGCCGTCGACATTGAACATCGCCCAGTCGCTCGGCAAGCCCGAGGCCGCGACGCCGAAGTTGAGGCGTCCGTTCGAGAGGTGATCGAGCATCGCAACGCGGTTCGCGAGCTCGGCGGGATGATGATACGGCAGCAGGAAGCCGCCGGGCCCGATGCGCAGATTCTTGGTCTGCAGCAGCGCCTGCGCCACCAGCAGGTCGGGCGACGGGTGCGGCTCCCACGGCGCGGTGTGATGCTCGCCGATCCAGGCTTCCTGATAGCCGAGCTCGTCGAGCCAGCGCAGCGTCTGCAGGTCCCAGTCGTGGCCCTCCTTCAATCCGCACTCCGGCGGGTGCGAGGGCATGGTGAAGTAGCCAAGCTCCATGTGCGTTTCCTTCCTTCGCGTTGGGTTCAGTTGTGCAATGCGTCTTGCCGCGCATTGCATGACGATCAGCAAGCGCTGTGCCAGCGGAGGAAGTCGCAGGGAATGGGTGGGAACGGCCGGATTTCGGCCGGCTGCGCGCCGGTCAGCGGGCTTGGCAAGGCTGACGACGTCTCACCGTCGCGAGACGTGTCGCAATCGTGAGACGCGCCGGCAAGCATTCCCGCTGGTTGGCTCGGGCTGCCTTCGCACACACGGAAGCAGATACTCTCGCGGAGACTCCCCCTCACCCGAATTCGAGCTTCGCTCGAATTCGACCTCTCCCCGCAAGCGGGGCGAGGTGAAGCGGAGCGCCGGATCAGCCCGCAGCGCGGCGCGGCTGGGCGTTGGTATCGGGCTCGGAGGGTGGGGGAAGCTGCATCAGGATGGTCTGGCCCATCGAGGCGATCTCGATGCCCTCCTCCTGGAAGCGCCGTTTCATGCGGCGGTTGAACTCGCGTTGCACCGCCCAGCGTCCGCTATCGGTGCAGCGGATCTGGCCGACGATGGTCACGACCGAGCCGTCGACCTTGTCGACGCCCCACAATTCGAGGTCGCCTCGAATGAATGCGCGATACGCCGTCTCCTGGCGCATTTGGGCGACGATGTCCTTCAGCACCTCGCCGGCGCGGTCGGTGTCCTCCTTGTAGGACACGTTGACGCTGACCGCGGCATTGCCGGCGCCGCGGCTGGAGTTGGTGATCGTCGTCACCGCGCTGAACGGCACGACGTGCACCGAGCCGTCGCCGGCGCGCAGCCGCATGGTGCGGATCGAGACGTTCTCGACCACGCCCGAGAGGCCCGACACCGTGACGTTGTCACCGACCTGCACGGTGTTCTCGATCAAGAGGAACAGCCCGGTGATCAGGTCCTGCACCAGCTTCTGCGAGCCGAAGCCGATCGCGATGCCGACGATGCCGGCGCCGGCCAGCAGCGGCGCGACATTGACGCCGATCTCGCTGAGCGCCGTGAGGCCGACCACCGCGACGATCATGCAGAACAGCGCGGTTCGCAGCATCGGCTGAAAGGTGCGCAAGCGCGCGGCGCGGGCGTAATGCCCGTCGCGCGACAGGGTGTCGATCTGCCGATCCATCAGCGCATTGGCGACTTCCCAGATCACGGCCGCGGCCAGCGCGGCAATGCCGATCGTCACCAGCGCCGAGATCAGGCGACTTCCGATCTGGCCGCCATAGAACCAGACGATGGCGTCGACGCCCCAGACCTCGAGCAGCGCGACGAAGCCAATGAAGGCGATCACCGCCGTGACCACCTTGCGCAGCAGCGGCAGATAGCGGTTGGCGCGGGTCTCGAGCCCCGGGAAGCGCTGGATCAGCTCCGGGCTGATGCGGAAGCCGCGATCGATCAGGCTCAGCACCACCATGGTGACGAGGCGGGTGACCAGCAGCACCGCGACGGTGCCGACGAAATACTGCAGCAGCAGCGAATAGCCGTTGCGGATGTTGAGCGCCCACACCGCCCACAGCGCGAGGTCGAGCGCGATCGCCAGCACATGCCAGAGCGCCGCGAGCCGGTTGCGCGTCCGCGCCGCAAGCCCGGTGCGATCGGCCGGCGCGCGGATGGCGTCGGCGACCTGGCGGCGGCACTGCAGGATGATGACGACGACGAAGAGATGCACGACCAGCATCACGAGCCGGATCAGCGCGGCATAGCCGGCGCGATGCAGCCCGAGCAGCAGCGCGACATTGGCAAAGGCGATACCCGAGACGCCGACGGCGACGATGCGCCGGGCCCAGATCTCGATATAGGCCGCGGTCTCGGCACGGACGCGGAACAGGCCGAACGGCCCTGCCAGCGCGCGCACCGCGCAGATCAAGACGCGCGAGAACACATAGGCGTTGACGACGGCAAGGATCACGAGCCGCGTGGTCGATTGATCGCCGATCTCGGTGCCGAGCAGCGCGGTGGCGATGCCGCCGAACACGACGACCGGCAGCAGTTCGAGCAGCAGGCGCCCAAGCACGAAGGGCAGCCGGACCAGCGACTGCCAGGCCCGCGCCAGGCTGAGCCGGCGCCGCTGCAACTCGGGCGCAGGCGCGACGTCGGCAACCGACGACGGCGGATCGACGCTGGCGAGCGTCTGCACCGGCACGCGCGCGGTCTGCGGCAGCCGCGCTTCCAGGAACGCGACCGGCCGCTTGATCAGGCGGAACACCACCCATTCGGCGGCGAGCGCGCAGCCGAACACCAGCGCCAGCTTCCAGGCGATGTCGATCAAGAGGCCGTAGGCGACCGGATCATTGGCGGTGCGCACGAACCAGTAATAGAACGCCGGGAAATGCGTCAGCGTGCGCGCGACGTCGGCGACCTCGCGCGACATCTCGCCGACCTGCTCGGACACCATCAGCAACAGCTGTGCGCCGAGGCTGTCGGCGGTGAGCGGGATCGGCGAATGCTGCTCGGGCGCTGGCGCCGGCTGGGCCGCCGGCTGCGGCGAGGCATTGGCGATGGCGCGCAGCGTGTTGATGATCTCGCCGCGCTTCTTGTCGTCCTGCAGCGTGTCGAGCGCACGTTTCGCCTGCTCGGGCGTCAGCGCGTCGCCGGTAGCGGGTTGCGGCGGCGCCGGCTTGGCGGCCGGCTGCGCCAGCGCGGGAGAGACGAACAAGGTGAAGACGAGAAGCAGCGCAAGGCGAAGTTTGTGCGACACGAGGGCCTCATAAAATAACTGCGCGACCGCAAACCCTTGGGAGGAATCTGCTCTCGCGCTCGCGCCATGTCGGATACTCCTTTTCGCCCCGATGGTGTGTCGGAAGTTTGCCGCTGTGACGGCCATCTCTTGGCATTTGCCGCAACACAATCGTCACAGGCGTTGAGCCGCGTTTACACTTCGAGTGTGCGTTCCCGGCCGATCGGCCCACTACACGTCAGGGATGAGACCGCAGAATCTTTCGCTTGACGCGCAGGAGCCGCCGTGATGTTCTTACTTTGTTCTTTTGTTCCCAATTGCGTTTCGGGGGTCTCATGCACGACGTGTTTAGCGACGACGGTCCGGTGCGGCTCTTCATTCACGACGACGATGAAACCCCGCTGGAATTCGTGCAGGATTTGTTGCGTACGGTGTTCGGGAAATCCGAGCAGGAAGCCATCGCCTCCGCTGCCTTGATCGAGGCCAAGGGCGCCATTCCGTGCGGCCCCTATCCGGGACCGGTGGCACGGGCAATCTTCAACTCGGCGAAGTGGCTGATCCGCTCCAACGGCCAGCCGTTGATGATCACCACCGAGTCGGCCGACGCCAGCCGCCCCTGCGATCTCTGCGAAGCCCCGAGGGCCGTGACGGAGATTCTGATCTCCGGTACGACTGCGTCGCTGTGCAGCGACTGCCTGCTCGCTGCACGGCGCAGCTCGGAAGAATTGCCGGGGGAGACGTTTCGATCCGCTTACGTGGCG
The DNA here is from genome assembly GCF_020194035.1 of Bradyrhizobium sp. BRP56. NCBI lineage: Bacteria > Pseudomonadati > Pseudomonadota > Alphaproteobacteria > Hyphomicrobiales > Nitrobacteraceae > Bradyrhizobium > Bradyrhizobium sp. BRP56. The sequence continues at coordinate 41,894 of NZ_JADYVV010000027.1, read as the reverse complement.
CTCGACTGGCATTTCGCCGGCGTGCCACGCAACCTGGTCGTGACACGGGCGCGACAGTTTCCGGGCCACATGCGCGCCGACGTTCAGGTCGCGATCGACAAGCTATTCACCGATCCGATCCACTTCTTCGGCATCCATGAAGAATATCGCTACGAGACGCTGGACTTCGCGGCGCTGATGAAGGCCGGCCGCAATGCGCCGGCGATCGCGCCGCCGCAATATCGCGATGTCGATATCGGCGAGGCCGAGCCGGTGAAATGCCTTGCCAATGGACTATGGCTGTGCCGAACCGGCGAACTGCGCTACGCCGTGCTGCTGACGTTCCATCGCGAATATGATCACGAGCCGTCGCTGCGAATCGAGCTTGCGTTGCCCGCCGGGGCGACCGGCAATGCTTTCGTGCAGCGCACTTTCGCCGAACTGGAAGCCGCCGTGCATGCGGCGCGATCCTATCGCGGCAAGATTCTGTCGCTGGAGGATGGCGCCAATTATCGCGGACGTTCGCGTGGCTTGACCGTGCATCGCCTGCCGACGGTCGCTCGCGATGATGTGATCCTGCCGGACCGGACGCTGCGGCTGCTCGATCGCAATGTGCTCGGCTTTGTCGAAAGCCGCGATCTGCTGCGCGAGCTCGGCCAGTCGACCCGCAAGGGCATCCTGCTGTACGGCCCGCCCGGCACCGGCAAGACCCACACCATCCGCTATCTCGCCACCAACCTGCCCGATCACACCACGCTGATCATCACCGCCGAGCAGGTCGGGCTGCTCGGCGCCTATATGAACCTCGCGCGGCTGCTGCAGCCGACCATGGTGGTGATCGAGGACGTCGATCTGATCGCGCGCGACCGCGAGGACATGGGCGGGCCGTGCGAGGAATCCCTGCTCAACAAGCTGCTCAACGAGATGGACGGCCTGAAGGAGGATTGCGACATCCTGTTCGTGCTGACCTCCAACCGGCCGGAAGAGCTGGAGAGCGCGCTGGCCGGCCGGCCCGGCCGCATTGACCAGGCGATCGAGGTGCCGCTACCCGACGAGACCGGACGCGGCAAGCTGATCCGGCTCTACGGCAAGGGCCTGCCGCTGGAGCAGCCTGTCATCGACGACGCCGTGCGACGCACCGAAGGCGTCAGCGCCGCCTTCATCAAGGAGCTGATGCGCCGTCTCGCCCAGGCCAGCATCGTCAGGGACGGTGGCCGCGAGGTCACCTCCTCTGACGTCGACGGCGCGGTGAACGAAATGCTGTTCGACGGCGGCCGGCTCAACGCCAAGCTGCTCGGCGGCGCGCAAGGAATGAGTGCGGGGTGAGGCCGATCACTTCGCCGCTGCCGGCAACAGCAACTCCCGCTCGCCGGCCGCAACGCGTGCAAGCTCGTCCGACACGCGCGCCAGCACGCGGCCCCAGGCCTGTGGCTTGTCCTGGCGGAACAGCCGCATGGTCGGATACCAGGGCGTGTCGGCGCGGTCGCGCAGCCAGCGCCAGTCGAGCGCGTAGGGACACAACATCCAGACCGGGCGGCCAAGGGCGCCGGCGAGATGCGCCACAGAGGTGTCGACGGCGATGACGAGATCGAGCGCGCAGACGGCCGCCGCGGTGTCGGCGAAATCGCCGAGCGTCGGCGCGAGGTCGACGATACCTGCGCCAAGGGCTCGCAGCACCGGAGCATCGTCCGGCCGCGGCTCCTTCTGCAGGCTGTAGAGCTGCACGCCTGATGTGACCAGCCGCGGCAGCACGGCGTCCGCCGCCAGCGAGCGCTGACGGTCGCCCTTGTGCCTGGGATTGCCGGCCCAGACCACGCCGACCTTCAGCGCGGTCACGCCGGCGAGCGCCTCGCGCCAGCGCGCGAGCTTGCCGGCATCTGCCCGCAGATAGGATATCGCGGCAGGAATGGTCTCGACGGTGGTGCGGAAGATCCGCGGCAGGCTCAGCAGCGGCAGTTGCAGATCGAACGGCGGCAGCGGTTCGCCGCGCGCGAATACCGCGACATCAGGCAGCATCGGCCGCAGCAGCGCGACCAGCGCCGGCTGCACCTGCAGAATGATCCGGCCGCCTCTGCCCGCCAGCATCGGCACATAGCGGACGAAATTGATGGCGTCGCCGAGTCCATATTCGGCAAACAGCAGCAGCGTACGTCCGGCGAGCGGCTCGCCCTGCCATTCCGGCTCGTCGAACACGGGATCGCCGTCGCTGAGCATCCTGGTCTTGCGGCGCCACTGATACTCCTCAAAGCCCTCCTCGAACTCGCCGTTCATCAGGAGGAAATGCGCGTGGTTGTAATGCGCGAGCGGCTGATCGGGATCGAGCGCAATCGCCCGGCGCGAGGCCACCAGCGCCGCATCGATCTCGCCGGCATTGCGCAGCGCGACCGCGAGGTTGGCGTGGCCCTTGGCATAGAGCGGCTCGAGCTCGATGGCGCGCCGATGCGCGGCGACCGCGGCCTCGACCAGGTTCTGCGCCTCGAAGATGATCCCGAGATTGGTGTGCGCGGCGGCGTAGTCCGGCTTCAGCGCCAGTGCGAGCTCCGCGCAGGCGATGGCGTCGTCGACCTGTCCGAGCTCGAACAGGCAGGCGCCGAGATTGTTGAGGATGACGTGATCAAACGGGTCGCGGGCCGAGACCTGGCGATAGATGCGAACAGCCTCCTCGCGTTCGCCTGCCTCGTGCAGCACCATGGCCAGCAGGCGCTGCGGCGCGATGTTGCCGGCATCGAGCGCGATCGCGCGGCGATAATGCTGGGTTGCGTCCGCCAGCAAGCCCTGGCGATAGAGCGCCGCGCCAAGGCCGCAATGCAGTCCGGCATTGTCGGGATCCGCGGCAAGTCCGCGGCGATAGGCCGTGGCGGCCGTTTCGTGCCTTTTCTGATCGCTCAGCACATTGCCGAGGTTGAGCCAAACGCCGCGGTAGACCGGATCGCGCGCGATCACCTCGCGATAGGCCTGCTCCGCCTCGACCGGTCGCTGCTGCCCGGCCAGCGCGACGGCGAGGTTGAACCGCGCCCGCGTCAGGCCGCCATCGAGCGCGATCGCACGGCGGAACGCGGTCTCGGCCTCGTCGAAACGCGACAGATCGCACAGCGCAACGCCGAGCTTGATGTGCAGGCCGGCATCCTGCGGCCGCAGCGTCACGCCGCGCTCGAAGGCCGCCACCGCGCCTTCGTGCTCGCCCTTCACGGCGAGCGCATCGCCGAGCGTGGCGAAGGCCGGTGCATGGTCCGGATCGAGGTTGAACACCCGGTTGAGCAAAACCGCGCCTTCCGCGGCACGATCGGTCACGAAGGCGATGACGGCGGACAGATGCAGTGCCGGAACATGGTCGGGATCGGCGGTGAGGATGTCGCCGCACAGCGTGCCGGCCTCCGCCGCGCGGCCCGCGCCGTAATGCGCCACCGCATCCCGCAACATCCGATCGACCGCCACACTGCCCACGATACCACCCCTGCCAAAGACCCCGATGCGGATTAAACGGGCGACGCCGCGAAATCCGGCACGCGAATCCCGGTTGAACAATCAAAGCCAACGTGCAGGTCCTTGATCACTTCTCCTTCCCCCTGAAAGGGGGAAGGTCGGGATGGGGGTCAGCCGCAGACGACGCTGCCCGCCGATGAAGCTGATCCCCACCCGCTTTGCTCTGACGAGCAAAGCGACCTCCCCTTTTCAAGGGGAGGTAGGAGGGCAACCAGGAGCCCGCCATCGCCCCCTTGACGGCCGCTGCATCATGTAACATATGAAGTTACATGATGCGCGATAGCCGCCTGTCCAGCGTCCTGCACGGCCTGCTCCACATGATCGGAGCCGGCGAGCCGGTCACGTCGGAGCAACTTGCGCAGGCGATGGCCACCAACCCGGTGGTGGTACGCCGCGTGATGGCGGGGCTGCGCGAGCAGGGTCTGGTGCATTCGGAGAAGGGCCATGGCGGCGGCTGGACGCTGGCGCGCGATCAGGTCGACATCACGCTCGCGGACATCTATCGCGCGGTCGGCGCGCCCACGATCGTTGCGATGGGCCATCGCTCGGATAATCCCGGCTGCCTGGTCGAACAGGCCGTCAACGACGCGCTCGGAGACACGTTTCGCGAGGTCGAGGCGCTGTTCCTGAAGCGGCTCGGCGCGGTGACGCTCGATGCGCTCGCGAAAGATTTCAAGCGCCGGCTCGCCAAACACAAGCAAAATCTCGAGGACCAGATTCATGCAGTCAAGTGAGCAGGCGAAACCTCTGCCGTACAACGATCCCGCGCATTGGGACAAAATGGTCGCCGCCTATGAGGCGCAGTCGCAGCCGTTCACGACGCTGTTCGCCGACGCCGCGGTCGCAACGCTTCCGATCGACCCGTCATCCAGGGTGATCGACGTCGCCACCGGCACGGGCGCCGCGGCACTTGCCGCCGCCCGCACCGGCGCCGAGGTCACCGCGATCGATTTCTCCGCCGGCATGGTGGCGCGTGTCCGCGCGCATGGTGTGGCGAATATCGAGGCGCGGCAGATGGACGGCCAGGCGCTCGATCTGCCGGATGCCGCGTTCGACGCGGCGGTGTCGGTGTTCGGCGTGATGCTGTTTCCGGATTGGCGCGCCGGCCTCTGCGAGATGGCGCGGGTGACGCGACAGGGCGGATCGGCGGCGATTGCGGTCTGGAAAAGCGCCGATGGCGCCGCCGTGCATCTCTTGCTCTCGCAGATCATCCGGCGGCTCTATCCCGACAATGTCACGCCGATGCCCTGCACGGGCCTCGCCGAGCTCGCCGACCCCGGCCGCCTCGCCGCTGCGCTCATCGCCGCCGGCTTCTCCGATCCGGCGATTGCCGAGGTCACCCACGACTTCAAACTCAATGTCGCCAATCCCGGTGACGTCGACAAATTGTTCGAGTTCATGCCGCATTGGAGCGGGCTCGATACAGACCAGAGCGCCGCAGTCGCGCGCGCCTTCCGCGCCGAGATCGAGCGCAGGCGGGTCGGCGACAGCTTCGCGATTCCGTCGACCGCGCTGATCGCGACGGCCCGGCGGGCTTGACCGAAACGGGCCGCGTCCGGCCATGCGAGGTCATGGCCGCCTAGCGCTTGTCGTCGTCCGGCTTTTCTTCATCGCTCGGCGGCTGCAGGCCGGGACTGTTGGCCCAGCGATCGAGTTCCTCGATGACCCGCCGGTGGCTCGGCCGTAGCGGCTCTGCACCGCCGGGCTCTTGCGACAATTTTCGGGGCAGCTTGACCTGATCTGGCATGGCTAGGCTCCAGAGCTGGGGGCTGTACGCAGTGGCATTCGCAGCGATTGCTACGCGCGCGACTTGAGGAGATCGCGAATCTCGGTGAGCAGCTCCTGATCCTTGGTCGGCTTCGGCGGTTCGGCCGGCGCCGCGGGCGCTTCGCGCTTGAGCTGGTTCATGAGGCGGACCACGATGAACAGCACGAAGGCGACGATCAGGAAGTTGAGCGTGAGGGTCAGGAAGTTGCCCCAGGCCAGCACCGCGCCCTGCTTCTTGGCATCGGCAAGGTTGGTCGCCGTCACCGACTTCGACAGCGCGGTGAAATAGTTGGAGAAGTCGAGCCCGCCGCTGACCGCGCCGATGATCGGCATGATGATATCGGCCACCATCGACGAGACGATCGCGCCGAACGCTGCGCCGATGATCACGCCGACGGCGAGATCGACGACGTTGCCCTTCATGGCGAATTCCCTGAATTCCTTCAGCATGTGATCTCCTGTCGTCCAAATGAATGCCGTGGCACGGCCCGGCGACCGGGTCGCCGACCGCTCCAAGGGGGGCGAAAGATTATTTGCGATCGGCCGGCTTTGCCGGCGCCGCGACCGGCTGCGCAGGCGCGGCCTGCTCCCATGGCGCCGGCAGGATGACCCGCGCCGGCGGCGGGTTCTGCGCGGCGCGCTGCACATTCGAATTTTCCGGCCGCGGCTCGTCGCCGGAATTATCCGCGCGGGCGATGGCGACATCGATGCCGAGCGCCAGCGCGACGGATCCGAGTGCCGCGCCGACCAATGCGGCGGACCGCACTGCACCAGCGCGCGGCCTGTTCAGGATGGCAGGATGAGATGAGGTCATCGCAACTGCTCCTCACGCAATACACATCGTTCGGAGCCGCGCGGGCGCGAGCGCCGCGCACGGCTCGAGGCGGGACGTCAGGTCTTGATGTCGTCCGGCAGCTTGCCGCCATTGGCGGCGAGCTTGGCCATCACCTGCTGATGCAGCCAGACATTCATGGTGGCGGTGTTGCTGGTATCGCCGGTGTAGTGCAGCTCCTTCGCGAGCTCCTTGCGCGCCGCAAGGCTGCTGTCGAGACCGAGCGCCTTCATCAGGTCGACGATCGAGCTGCGCCAGTCGAGCTTCTCGCCGGTCGCCGCAGCGGCCTTGTCGACGATCGCGGCGACGTCGACGGTTTGTGTCGCCGCCGTGCCGGGCGCAGCGGATGCAGACGTCGATGTCGATGGCGCTGCGCCGGGCGCGGCCGTCGTCGTGCTCTCAGCGGTCTTGGCCTGGGCGCCGTGGCCGAAGATTGCACCCATGATGCTTCCAAAAATGCTCATGATCTCTCGCTCCGTGCGCCCGAGACACCGTTCGTCCCGTGGCTGTTTCCAGTGACGGGGCGGACGATAGGCAGGCCATTGGCCGAGCGGAAGATGACCATCGTCACTATCGGAGTGTGGGACGGCGTGGTGCTGTCGGCGGGGAAAGCGTGCGGCTTTCTGCGGCCGCGCGAGAGCCTTTCATCGTACGCCCCACGTGCGATGAAGTCAGCCGTCCCGGCCCGATTCGCCAGCCCCGAGAAGTCGGGACGGCTGACACAGACGTGTGCGCGTTGTCGCTAACTAGAGCTGGCGGCGGCGGATGGTCTGGGCGAGTTCGACAAAGCTCTCGGCAATGCCGACGCCGGTCTTGGCGCTGACCGACTTGACGCTCGACTTCGCAAGCCCGGCAATCGCGCCCGCGCTGCCCGCGGCTTCCGGCAGATCGATCTTGTTCAGCAGCGCCCGGTAGGGTCGGCCGGGGAAGCGCTCCTCGAAGCCGCGGACCAGTTCGACCATGCGGGTCACCGTCTGCGGCCGCGTGACGTCGGACACGATGATGGCGGCGGATGCGCCGGTGACATAGACCGTGTCGAAGATCTGCGTGCCGAAATCGCCGTCGGTGTCCCACAGCACGAGGCGCATCGGATCGCTGCCATCCGCCGGCGCCACGTCGTGGCTCAGGATCTCGACGCCCAGCGTCGATTTGTACTGGCCCTCGAACCGGTTGTAGATCAGCCGATAGAGGATCGACGTCTTGCCGACCCCCATATCGCCGAGCAGCATGACTTTCGCGGTGAGCATCAGCGGGCCACTTCGCCTCGATAGACCGTCTCGAACGCCACGCGGCGATTACCGCCGACGGTGGCGTCGACCCGGTCGGTGATCGGCATCGTCGCCGCGCGCGAAACCAAAATCAGCCGCGACGGATCGACCCCGAGCGCAGTCAGCCTGCGCTGGACCTGCTCGGCCCGCTTGCGCGCCAGCGTCCGGTTGGTGCCTTCCGTGCCGCTCTGATCGGCATAGCCGACGATCCGCAGCCTGAGATCGTTGTTCGCCATTAGTCCGGCGAGCTCGCGCAGCTGCTGCTCGGCCTGGTCGCTGTCGAGGACTTCGTCTGAATTGTTCGCGAAGAAGATCGCGGTGGTGGCGATGAAGCGATCGAGCCGCGCCGCCGGGCCGTCGGCGACGGCTTGCAGCTTCGAATACTGCTCGCCCAATTTCGCATACTGCTCGCCGAGCCTGTCATATTGCTCGGTCAGGGCGGCATATTTCTCCTCGCCCGACTTCGCCCGCGCACCGATCGCCTCGCGCATCTGGTCGAGGCTCGCCTGCAGGCGCGTCAGGCTCTGCTGCAGGCCCGCGATACCGGCCTGCGATGCCGCGACTTGCTCCGGTGCGGACACCAGACCGATGTGGTTGACGATCTTGTACGGTGCCGCGGCCTCGGCGAGCGCATCGATCAAGGGCGCGGTCTCCAGCTGGCTCGGCTCGATGCCTGAAACGGCCACGCTTCGGCTGCCGTGATCGAAGTCGAGCCGCAGCGGAAACGAGGCCAGCAACGGCTGCTTTGCGGCGAGCTGTTCCAGCGCCGCATGGGTCCGCCGCTCCAACAGGCCGCGCGTCACCGATGTCGCGGCAAGCCAGAGCAACAGCGCGGCCAATGCCGCGAGCAAGGCGAAAAGGATCACCTTGCCGCGCCGGCCCGCGATCCGCCGTGGCGTATCGTCGGTCTCGATCGCGGCTGCCAGCGACGCCAGCATCGGCCCGTCGCAATCCGCGCCGCGGTCGATGCGCTCGATCGCATCGAAGAACAACGAGTTGATCCTGGCGTTGTCGGCGGGGCGCAGCGGTCCCAGGCACTCCGCCGCCAGGATGAAGCGGGGCGAGGCGCGCAGCGCGAGCTGCCGTCCGCCGAAATCGAGCGTCTGCAGATTGCCTTCGCCGGCCAGCGCCTGCACGGAGAATTCCAGAATCGCCGCGACCATCGCGCTGAGCAGGTCGGCGCGTTCGTCGGCGGTCGCATCGCGCTTCCAGTCCGCGATCAGGCGGCCATTGCCGCGTTCGATGATCAGGAGCCGGTTGATCTGCGGCGGCTGATCGGCGAGCACGAATTCGCTGATCGGGCGTCCCGTCACCAGCGACTTGACGCGGCCGACCCACAATTGCGCCGAGGTCAACGCATTGATGCGCTGCTCGAGCGAGGCAACCAGCTCCCTGAACGAATTTGCCACCGCGGCGCTGACCAGACGGCCGACGATCGGATAGAGCGCCTCGATCATCTGCTCGCGCGAGTTCTTGATCTCGCTGCGGATCGCCGAGACCACGACCGGCGCAATCGCGCTGGCGAGCTCGCGCGGCCGGTTGACCTCGGCGCGCTCCAGCGCCTCGACCAGGATGCCCGCGGTTGCCGTCTCCAGGCGGTCGGCGTTGCCGACATAGCGCTGCAGCGAGTCGAGGTCGGCCTCCAGCGACGTCAGGCGCGTCGCCTCGGGCTGAAACAGCAATGTCTTGAGCTGCTCGATCTCGCGGTTCTGGCCGGCAGCAGCTGCCATGCTATTTGCCCGTGCGGCCGGATCCCAATCCGCTGATGACCGAGCCGAGCTGGGTGATCGCCGCGCCGACATCCTTCAGCGAGTCGAGCCGCTTCTGCTCGGTATCCCGCTCGAGGTCGGAGAGCCGCGCAGAAAGCGCGGTGAGCTCGTTGGTGAAGTCCGCCTGCATCTGCTTGAGCGATGCCTGCATCTCCTCGCGCAGACCCGAGAGGTTGGTCTCGAGCGAACGTTGCGCGCCGCCGAACAGCAGGTCGCGGACCTGATCGATCGCCGCCATGCCATGCGCCGCCGCGTCCGCGCCGTTGCCGGCAGCCGGAGCGTCCGCCGGTCCGTCCGTACCTTTGGTCTGGCGCTCGATACCCTTCATGGTCATTTCTCGCTTACTCATAGCCACGCAATCCGGATCTGCGGTGTCAAAAAGCAAATCCGAAACAACCGTATAGCCAATTTTGCGGGCGCGGCCCAGAGAAAGGCGAGCAATCTCAGCCGGATCAACCGCGTGGTTGTGCGATCGCGGCCAATTATTTCTAGTAAGTTATTGCCTTTATTGCGAGTTCTGTACGGTTCTTGACCTGGCATTTCTCCAGAATCGTGCTGACATAGTTCTTCACGGTTCCTTCCGCCAAATGCAGCTGCTCGCCGATCTCGGTGTTGCTCTTGCCCTCGACGATCAGCGTAAGAATTTCATTCTCCCGCGCCGTCAGCCCATCGCGAACCGGCAGCTTCGCCGAGACGCGCGGGCCGCGCAGCCGCTTGAACTCGTCGAGGATGCGCGCGGCGACGCCGGGCGAAAGCCCGGACTGGCCGTTGATGACCGCGCGGATGGTCGAGGCGATCTCCTCCATCCTGGCGTCCTTCAAGAGATACGCCTTGGCGCCTGCGCTCACCGCCTCGAAGATCAGGTCGTTGGTCTCGAACGTCGTCAGCACCACGATATGCGTCTGCGGCAATTCGCGGAGAATCCGCTGGGTCGCGGCGATGCCGTCGACCCGCGGCATCTGCAGATCCATCAGGATGACATCCGGCCGGTAGCGCCGCGCGAATTCGATGGCCTGCTCGCCATCGGCCGCGCCGGGAAGGATCTCGAAATCGTCGTTCTGCTGGGCGAGCAGCGTCGCGATACCTTCCCTGATCAGCGTCTGATCCTCGGCGATCAGCACCCGTATCTTCTCAATTCTGCTCACGGGCTTTCCGTCATCCTCTCGAAAACGTGTTGCATGCGCGGCAACGAATTCAATCGGCCAGCACGCCGGCGGACGCTGCCGGCGGCACCGCCACGGGGAGCGAGATCCGGACCAGCGTTCCCTGCCCGGGCGCGCTCTCCACCGCGCAGCTGCCGCCGACAAGTTCAGCAAATTCGGCCATGCCAATCAATCCGAAATGTCCTGGCGTCGGGACCGCGGGATCGAAGCCGCGGCCGTCATCGCGGATCTCGACAATCAGCTTGCGGCCGACCGCGGCCGGTTCGTCGAAGGCGTGAAAGGAGACGCGGCGCGCCCGCGCATGCGTCTGAATATTGCGCAGTGCCTCGCTGAGGATGCGCTGAACCGTCAGGCCGCAATCGCGCAGGCCGGAGCGCGCCGCTTCGTCGATCTGGATCGACACCCTGACACCGCTGCGCGCGGCGAAGTCGCTGAGCAGCCCCTCGACGTCGGGATCAAGCTTCAGATCGTCGGGCGTGCGCAGGCGATCGATGGCTTCGCGGGCGCGGTTCAGGCCACTCGCGGCCGCATCTTCAGCTGTCGCGAGGCTGTCCGCCACACGGGCGGGATCGGCCGACAAATAATGCCGGATCAGCCGGATCTGGGTCAGCAGCGCCACGATCGAGTGCACCAGCGTATCGTGCAGATCGCGCGCCAGCCGCAGCCGCGTCCGCGCCAGCGAGGCAAAGCGCACCTCCGCGCTCGCCGCCTCGAGCTGCTGCTCCATCAGGCGCCGGGCGCGGCGCTCGCTGCCGAGCAGCGTTTCGACCTGACGGCCGGCAAAATCCGGCATGGCGATGACGAAGTAATGCGACCGCGCGCCGTTCCACAGCACGACCGCCGTCATCGGCTGCGTGATGTCAGGCGACGCGCCACGCACACCGGCCAGCGCAATCATGTCCCGCTGGCCGCTGGCAAGCGCCGCCAACTCGGCTTCCATGCCGACCAGCAACACACACTCGCAGCAATCGACGCCGGTTGCGGGAAGCCACTCGACCAGCCGGCCGATCTTCCGCTGCATGCTTCGATCGGCGCCGATGACGGCGAGACCGATGACGTCGGCTTCTGCGGCCGCAAGCAAATCCGCGCTCAGATCGATCATGCGTTGCCCATCAGCTCAGCGAGCAGCCCACTCTGGCGTAAGCCGGCAGCGGTCGCAAACGAATATGACTTTCGTCACAACCAGTCCTGACCTTCGTCAGATGCCGCCGCTGCTCGAAATGCGGTTCTGTCTCACGAATGAGCAACAGCGCAAGCCATGATGTGCCACATGCCGGCGTCCATGGCGATGCCGGCCGGGCGCCGGGCCTCGCGAAAGGTCGCGCCAGTCGGCCGGAATGTGAGCTGACAATGAAGGGCGCACCACGGAAACCGTCGGGCATCGAGCTGCGCATGCTGGCGGAAGCAAGCAAGCCCGCGCGGCGCCGGCGCCTGAGCGCGACCCAGAAGATGGCATTGCAGGAAGCGCTCGCCGGTCGCCTGCAGCTCTATCCGCGCGGATATGCCGCGAGCAAGACCGGACCGTTCCACTCCCGACGCGCCATTCTCGGACTGGTGCGCGCCGGCCTGATGAGCCTCAGCGCGACGGCGCGCTATGCGGCCGTGACCAGGCGCGCGCGCGAGATGTACGAGGCCGCGGCAAGCAGCGACGCTGCGCCCGAGTAAGCGCGCGCCATTGCGCTGAGGCGCTCAAAGCCCTCACCGTCCATTTCATTTCCCCCGTTGAGGCTTGGCCGGCGCTCTCGCGTGCCGCGCCGATTCCGGCCGCGAGCAGCGTCAGACCAGCCGGCCGGCGGCCGGCTGCAGCAGGACACGTATGCAGATAAACTGCGAAGATAATCTTTACAGTTTACCTTCATATATGCTATCCGATCCGGCATGAGCAATGTACCGGCCCGCCCCGGCTCGGCGCGCACATCCGCGCTGGCCGAAGATCTTCGCCTGTTGATTGGAAGGCTGAAGCGGCGGCTTCGCGAGCAGGGTCAGCGCGAGGACCTCCCGCCTTCCCAAGTCGCGGTGCTGCTTCGGCTCGAAAAGGACGGCCCCGCGACCGTGTCCAGCCTGGCGCGATCGGAGGGCATGCGTCCGCAGTCGATGAGCTCGGCGATATCGGCGCTCGAGGCTGCCGGCCTGGTCCGCGGCGCGCCGGATCCGGACGACGGCCGGCAGACCCTCATGTCACTCACCGATAGCTGCCGCGAGCGGCTGCGTATCGGCCGCGCCGCGCGGCAGGACTGGCTGTCGCGCACTATCGCTGCGCGGCTGTCGGCGCGGGAGCAGGACGAACTCGCCGCCGCCGTCGGCTTGCTGAAGCGGCTGGTCGAGGATTGAGGCGGGCTGCGGCGCGTCAGCTTGCGAGAAAGGTAACGACCATGGCCCTGACCACGCTCGATCCGATCACCGCATTGATCGTCATCGATCTACAAAGCGGCCTCATGGGCTGGCCCTTCGCCCATCCGATCGGCGACGTCGTGGCTCGCGCCGCCGCGCTTGGCGCTGCGTTCCGACGGCACGGTCTGCCGGTCGCGCTGGTCAATGTCGACGGCAGCTCGCCGGGACGAACCGAGCAGGCGCCGCGCCATGGAAATCTAATTGGAAATCCAATTGGCGGCCCGCTTCCCGACGGATGGACCGATCTCATTCCGGAACTCGACCGACAGCCCAGCGACATCGTCGTGACCAAGCGAACGCGAGGCGCATTTGCCAGCACCGACCTCGAAAGCCTGCTGAGAGCGCATGGCGTCACGCAAGTCGTGATCGCCGGCGTCGCCACCGCCGGCGGCGTCGAATCGACGGCGAGACAGGCCTATGAAGCGGGCTTCAACGTCACGCTCGCGATCGACGCCATGACCGATGCGCGGCCGCACGCGCATGCCTACAGCATCGAGCACGTGTTCCCGCGACTCGGCGAAACCGGCTCGACGCAGGCGATCATCGATCTCGTTGAAAGGACCAACGCGCATGAACTGGCTTGATCTTGTCGCCTATTTCTTCGGCGGCGCCTTCCTCACCAATGCGATCCCCCACGTCGTCGCCGGCATGATGGGCGAAGCGTTCCAGAGCCCGTTCGCCAAGCCGCCCGGCGAAGGCCTGTCCTCGTCGACCGTCAACATTGCGTGGGGCTTCTTCAACCTCGCGGTCGGATATCTGCTGGTCTGCCGCGTCGGCGACTTCGGCTTGCGAACCACCAGCGACGTCGCAGCGCTCGGGCTCGGCGGTCTTCTGATCGGCCTGTTCCTCGCGCGGCGGTTCGGGCGGTTTCACGGCGGGAATGAACCACAGAGAACATGAGACGCGTCTTTCGATCGCTTGCGAGCTTCAACTACCGGGTCTGGGCGGCCGGCGCGCTGGTATCCAACATCGGCACCTGGATGCAGCGCGCGGCGCAGGACTGGCTGGTTCTCACCCAGCTGACAAATCACAGCGCGTCCGCCGTCGGCATCGTGATGGCGCTGCAATTCGGGCCACAACTATTATTGATGCCGTGGACCGGCTTTGCCGCCGATCATTTCAACCAGCGCAAGCTGCTGATGGCGACCCAGGCGACGATGGGCGCGCTGGCACTCATCCTCGGCATTCTCACCGTCACCGGGCTGGTGCAGCTCTGGCACGTCTACACCTTCGCGTTGCTGTTCGGCTGCGCGGCGGCGCTCGACGCCCCGGTGCGGCAGACCTTCGTCGCCGAGCTGGTGAACGATACCAATCTGTCGAATGCGATCGCGCTGAACTCGACCTCGTTCAACGCCGCCCGCATGATCGGCCCGGCCGTCGCCGGCCTCATCATCGCCTCCGTCGGCACCGGCTGGGCGTTCCTGTTCAACGGCGCATCGTTCCTGGCGGTGCTGACCTCGCTGACCCTGCTGCGCACCTCGGAGCTGCGCCCGAACGCGCGCGCCCATCGCACCAAGGGCAGCGTGATGCAGGGCTTCCACTATGTCTGGTCGCGGCCCGATCTCAGGGCGACGCTGATCATGTTGTTCCTGATCGGGACCTTCGGACTGAACTTTCCGATCTTCATTTCCACCATGGCGGTTGGCGTGTTCCACACCGACGCGCGCGGCTTCGGCCTGCTGTCGTCGATAATGGCGCTCGGAACGATGTCGGGCGCGCTGCTGGCCGCGAGCCGCGAGGAGCCGCGCTTCGGCTCGCTGATGCTGGGCGCCGCGATCTTCGGGCTGGGCTGCACGCTCGCCGCATTGGCGCCGAGCTATTGGCTGTTCGCCGCGGCGCTGGTCGTGATCGGCGTCGCCGCGCTGACCGTCACCAACACCTCGAACGCGCTGATGCAGCTCTCGACTGAGCCGGCGATGCGCGGTCGGGTGATGGCGCTGCGGCTCGGCGTTGCGCTCGGCGGCACGCCGATCGGCGCACCGATCGTCGGCTGGGTCGCCGATCACCTCGGGCCGCGCTGGGCACTCGGCGTCGGCGCCGCCGCCGGCTTTGCCGCAGCGATCGTGGCGATCGGCATGCTGTCCCGATCGGGCGGCGAAGCCGAGCGCCGCAGCCAGGAGGCGCGAAGGAGCGAGATCAACCTGCCGCAGCAGCGTTGATCATGGCGCCACCGACCGGCGCTGCTACCTTGTGTTCGGACGCGTGTCCTTCACGCGAACCGAAAGCTCTAGAGCATTTTCGGTTCTGATTGAATCAGAACCGAAGCTCTAGATTCTTGTTTTGACGCGTTTTCTTCACGCGAACCGGTGCCCACTTCGCTCGAAAACGCTCTAGTAGGCGTAGGACGTCTTGCCCGGCTGCACGGTCAACCGAAAGGCGACATCGGTCGAACCATCCATCAGCTCGATGATGTGGTCGCACACCAGGCAGCGAAACTCACCCGCGACGCCGCCCTTCGACGTCAGTTCGATCCGGCGATAGCCGGCCTGGCAATGGGGGCACGTCACGTCAGATTTTCGCATCGAATCAGCAAGCCGTTGCGCCCTTGAGTTTCCCACACGCCCATGACCGGAAATGTGACGGCCGTCTAACCGGCGTGCTGGTCGACCAGTGCATCGGGAATTTGTGCTGTGCTTTCAGCGCGAAAATTCCCGACGATGGCCGGAACGACGACGCGCCCAGGCCGGGCAACACGGCCGCGCCAAAAACGAGCGAGCGCTCTCTCAGAAAATTTTCATCATCCCCCTTTTCCGGGCGCCGTTTCGTGGGCTAGGAATTAAGCAAGGGCGTAAAGCCCGGCCCGGACCAGCAACAAAATGAAATGGTCCGGGAGCATAGCCAGGGAGGCAACGTGGGTCTCGCGCGTCAGCGACCGGGGACGGCGAATGCGTTCGCGATGGACGTGCTTTGCGCGCGCATCCTCGAACGTCATCGGGATTCCATCCGGGTCCAGAAAACCCATCTCGCCGTTCCGAATCTCACGCGCATCATCGGCGCCACGCTCACGCTTTCCAACAAGCACGGCTTTCACGCCACCACGCTGCGCCAGCTCGCGGAAGCCTCCGGCCTCAGCATGGGCGGCCTTTATACGTACTTCGACAGCAAGCCGACGCTGCTGTCGATGATCCTCGGCGAGGTCGCCGAAACGGTGGCGGAGGTCCTCAACTCGCCGCCCGCCGACGTGAAGCAGGATGCGCGCAAGCATCTGCACTGGATCATCGCGACCCATGTCCGGATGAGCGAGGCGATGCAGCCCTGGTTCGTGTTCTGCTTCATGGAAGCAAAATCGTTTCCGCCGGCGGAGCGCCAGCGCGCCATCGAGATGGAGGTGATGACCGAGAAGATCATCGCCGGCGTCCTCAAGCAGGGCGTCGCCAGCGGCGTCTTCGCGATCGACCAGGTCACGCTGACGGCCTCGCTGATCAAGCCGCTGCTGCAGGACTGGTACGTCAAACGCGCGAAGTACCGCCGACGCGGCACCTCGATCGAGGCCTACATCAACACCGTCGGCGCGTTCGTCGACGCCGCGGTCGCGGCCAGGACGCGGCCCGGCCGCGTCGCGACCGGCTCTCGCACGAGATCCAGGCAGACGGCGCACCTATAGACGCAGGAAGGACGAGGCAATGAAGCGATTGCGGTTCAATCAACAGGAGATCGTCTTCGCCGTCTTTGCCGTGCTGTTCCTGGCGTTCTCGATCTTCCTGCGCGGCTTCCTGACGCCGGAGAACATGCTGACGCTGCTGCAGAACGTCGCGGTGCTCGGCATCCTCGGGCTTGCGATGGCGATCGTCGTGATCGGGCGCGGCATCGACATCTCCCTGATCGCAGCCCTCGCGGTGCCGCCGGGGCTCGTGCTGCAGATGGTGCAGAACGGCCACTCGCTGCCGGCCGCGCTGGTGACGGCCGTGCTGCTCACGATCGCGTTCGGTCTGGTCAATGGCTGGCTGATCGCCTACGCCGAGGTTCCTTCGCTGTTTGCGACGCTGGCGACCGGCCTGCTGCTCGCCGGCCTCGGGCAGGCCGCGCTGTTTCAGCTCGACGTCGTGCAGTGGAGCGACGGCATGAAGGGCTTCGAGCGGCTCGGACAAGGCACCATCCTCGGCATTCCGACCTCGATCGTGATGTTCGCGATCGCCTGCGTCGTGGTCGCGTTCCTGCTGCGCCAGACGCGCTGGGGCGCCTATATCTACGCGATCGGCGATAATCCCTACGCCGCCCGCGTCACCGGCATCCCCTCGCGCCCGATCATCGTGCTGCAATACGTCGTCGCGGCGCTGATCGGCTGCTTCGCGGGCCTCGTGATGGCGGCATCGGTCAACTCGATGCCGACCCGCATCTTCAATTCGACCCTGATCTACGACGTCATCCTCGTCGTCGTGCTCGGCGGCATCGGCCTGTCGGGCGGCCGCGGCGGCGTGCTCAACGTCATCATCGGCACGCTGCTGATCGGCACCATGCTGAACGGCATGACCATCATGGACATTTCCTACGCCGGACAGAATCTCGTCAAGGGTGTCGTCCTGCTGCTCGCCGTCATCACGGATTCATTCCTGAATCCGCGCAACGAAGAAACGGCACAGCAGGGCGACATCTGAACCAAGCCACAAGAACATTCAATCACGACCAAGGAGGAAGCAATGAAATACGCTGTCAGGACTGCAAAGGTGATCGCCGCTGCGCTCGGGCTTGCCGCCGTCGCCGCCCCGGCTCTGGCCCAGCAGGGCCTGGACGAGCCGTTCCAGAAGCCGTTCAGGGAAGCCCTCGCCGGCAAGACGGTGGCCTACGTTCCGGTCGCCATGAACTTCGACCTCACCGAAGGCTGGTACGCCGGCATGAAGAAGGAGCTCGAGCCCTTCGGCGTGAAGTTCGAAATCCGCGATCCCAACTGGAACACCAATGCCGGCGCGCAGGCGGTGACCTCGCTGATCTCGGAGAAGCCGGCCGTGATGGTGATCCACAATCCGGACGTGCAGACCTACGCCAAGTTGCTGCAACGCGCCGAGAACGAAGGCATCTACGTCATCCAGATCAACATGGGATCGGCCTATCGCTCGTCGGCCTTTGTCGGCGCCAACTGGATCGAGATCGGCGAGCGGGACACCGAAGCCGTGGTGAAGGCCTGCCAGGGCAAGTCGAACAAGATCGCCATCGTGCAGGGCGCGCTCTCGGCGGCCGCCAGCGCCTACACGCTCAAGGGCGTCGAGAACGTGCTCGCCAAGCATCCGGAGATCAAGGTGGTCTCGAGCCAGGCGGCCGACTGGGATGCCGCGAAGGCCAAGGCGATCACCCAGACCGTGCTGAAGCAGAATCCTGATCTTTGCGGCATCGTCGGCTTCTGGGACGGCATGGACATCGGCACCGCCGCTGCGGTGAAGGAAGCCGGCCTGACCGGCAAGGTATTCGTTGCGACCTCCGGCGGCGGCGAGCGCAAGGGCGCCTGCGAACTGGTGAAGTCCGGCGCGTTCGATCTCAACATGAGCTACGACGTGCCGACCCAGGCCGCGCAGATGGCCGGCACGATCAAATGGCTGCTGTCGTCGGGCGCCAAGGCCGGCTCGATCAAGGGTTCGGAATACACGACGCTGATTCCGATCACCAAGGAGAACGCGGACAGCCAGACCGCGTGCTGGAACCTGAGTGACCTGAAAAAATAGTCCGGCCATTCCCGCTCGACGTCCCGGGCGATCTCACCCGAGACGTCGATTTTCCCAAATCGAACGCCTTGCTGGAATGCCGATGCGCGACACCCTGACGAGCCTGCGTTATCGCTACTGGCCGGATCATCTCCTCGGCGAGATCCTGTCCAAGCGTTGGACCGAGACCGCAATACCGGTGATCCTGCTCTTGATCGTCGGCTTCGCGCTCAGCCGTTCCATCGATCACTTCCTGTCGCCGTCGAGCCTTGCCGATACCGCGCGGCAGGCCGGTGAGATCGGCTTCATCGGCCTCGGCATGGCGCTGGTCGTCATCGTCGGCGGCATCGATCTGTCGGTCGGCTCGATCTTCGCGCTGACGGATTTCTGCGCGCTCTATCTGCTCGACGTGCTGAACTGGCCGGTTCCCGCGGTGGTCGTCGCCACCCTCGTCTGCGGCGCACTGCTCGGCGCCGTCAACGGCGTGCTGATCGGCTACTTAAGGCTGCGCGCCTTCATCACCACGTTGATTACCTTAATCATCTACCGCTCGGCGTTCGATCTGCTGATCCAACGCTACTCCAATTCGATCGCCGCGGCCTTCCCCGACATCCCGTCCTGGAATTTCATCGGCGGCGGCGACGTGTTCGGCATTCCGAGCGTCGCTTTGGTCTACATCGCGATCGCCATCTTCGGCCATATCTTCATGACCCGGCTGCGCCCGGGCTGGCACATCACCGCGATCGGCGGCTCGCGCCGTTCCGCCTACAATTCCGGCATTCCGGTCCGCCGCACCATCGCGCTCTGCTATGTCGCAAGCGGCGTGCTGACCAGCATCGCTGCGCTGTTCTTCGCGGCCCGGCTCGGCACCGTCGGCGGCGATATCGGCGTCGGCCTCGAGGTGATCGTGCTGACCGCGACCGTGCTCGGCGGCATCACGCTCGGCGGCGGCAAAGGCTCGGTCGCAAAATCGCTGGTCGGCGTGCTGATCGTGCTCTTGATCACCAACGGCCTCACCACGCTCAATGCGCGTGGCGGCATCAACCGCATGGCGCTGGCGGGCATCCTGCTGGTCGCAGCGATGGTCGACATCCGCTGGCAGAAGAACCGCACCCGCATCATCAGCAAAGTCTATGTCGCGCCGACCTATCATGCGCTGCCGCCGCCGCCGGCCACCGAGATCGGCCAGGGCGGCCCGTTCGAGCAGAACGACAAGCTGCGCGACGTCGAATTGATCGGCCTCGGCCGCATCGAGGCGCCGGAGGACGTGATCCTCGATCGCAACAACAATCTCTACGCCGGCTCGCGCCATGGCGACATCATCCGCTTCCATGCGCCCGATTATCAGCGGATGGAGGTGTTCGCCCATATCGGCGGTCAGCCGCTCGGTATGGCGTTCGACCGGCAGGACAATCTCTATGTCTGCATCGGCGGCATGGGCCTTTACCGCATCACGCCCGACGGCACCGTGGAGAAGGCCACCGACGAGACCAACCGCAGCATGCATTCGGTGAACGACGACAGCCGGCTGCGGCTGGCCGACGACCTCGACATCACCGACGACGGCCTGATCTTCTTCTCGGAAGCCACCGTGCGCTACGAGATGGACGAATGGCCGATCGACGGCCTCGAGGCGCGCGGCAACGGCCGCATCATCTGCTACGACACCAAGACCGGCGCCACGCATACGGCGCTGCGCGGCCTCAAATTCCCCAACGGCATCTGCGTCGCCAGCGACGGCCAGTCGATTCTGTTCGCCGAGACCTTCGGCTGCTCGATCAAACGGCTGTGGTTCGCGGGACCGAAGAAGGGCGAGGTCGAGGTGGTGATGGACAATCTGCCGGGCTATCCCGACAACATCAATCTCGCCTCCGACGGCAATTACTGGCTGGCGCTGGTCGGTATGCGCAGCCCCTCGCTCGACCTTGCCTGGAAGATGCCCGGCTTCCGCCGCCGCATGGCCAAGCGCGTCCCGGTCGACGAATGGCTGTTCCCGAACATCAACACCGGTTGCGTCGTCAAGTTCAACGAGCAGGGCAAGATCCTCGAATCGTTCTGGGACCTGCGCGGCGAGAACCACCCGATGATCACCTCGATGCGCGAGCACCGCGGCTATCTCTATCTCGGCGGCATCATGAACAACCGGATCGGCCGCTACAAGCTGGAGAACGCGGACCCGAACTTCGTGCAGTATGACAAGCGCTGGGGGAAGCTGTCATGATCGCGGCCGTCAGGGAATTCGCCAACCGCTTTCTCGGCCGTGGCGAGGCCACCATCACCGTGCCGTCGTTCGACGGCGCACTCAAGCCGAATCAAAAACTGGAGACGGCGACGACCTTGCTGGAATGCGAGGCGCTAGAGGATCTCGCAACCGATGGCCGCAACCTCTATGTCGCCGACGGCCGGCGCCTGCTGCGCCTCGACGGCGGCGGAGCGGCCGAGCTGCGCAGCTTCGAGCAGCCGATTTCGGCACTCTGCGCGCTCACCGGCGGCGGCATCGCGGTCGCGCTCGGCGGCCGCGAGGTGCGGCTCTACGCCGATCCCTCGTCGGGCGAGCCTAGCGTGACGTTCAGCGACGCCGCCTTCAACGCGATCAACGCGCTGACGCAGGCCGGCGACGGCACCCTGATCGCAACCGACGGCTCGGCGACCTGCGGCATCGATGATTGGGCGCGCGACCTGATGGAGCTGAACCGAAGCGGCCGCGTGTCCCGGCTCGACCCCAGGACCAGATCGGTGCAGCCGCTGGCGTCGAAGCTCGGCTACGCCTTCGGCGCCTGCGCGCGCGGCGATGGTGTGCTGGTCAGCGAGAGCTGGCGGCATCGCCTCGTCCTCGTCTCCAATGGAAGGCCGCCGCAGATCGTGCTCGGTCATTTGCCCGTCTATCCGTCGCGGCTGTCGAAGGCCGCGGGCGGCGGCTATTGGCTCACCGCATTCACCGCGCGCACCCAGCTGATCGAGTTCGTGCTGCGCGAGCCGGCCTACCGGCGCCGCATGATGGCCGAGATCGACCCGGCCTATTGGGTGGCGCCGCGGCTGCGCTCGGGCTTCTCGTTCAAGGAGCCGATGCAGGGCGCGCACATCAAGACGATGGGCGTCATCAAGCCGTGGGCGCCGCCGCGCTCCTATGGCCTCGTCATCCGGCTGACCGAGGACGGCAAGCCAAAGTATTCGCTGCACAGCCGGGTCGACGGCGTCAATCACGGCGTCGTCGCGGCGCTCGAGCTGGGCGACGATCTTGTGCTGATCGCCAAGGGACCGGGCCGCGTGCTGAAACTGCCCCTCGCCGGGCTCGCCGAGGAGACAGGCTCATGAGCGACACCGTGTTGTCCCTGCGCAAGGCCACCAAGCTCTACGCCGGCGTCCCCGCCATCGAGGGCGTCGACTTCGATCTGCGCCGCGGCGAGATCCACGCGCTGGTCGGCGAGAACGGCGCCGGCAAGTCGACGCTGACCAAGGTGATGGCCGGCGTCGTGACCTTGACCTCCGGCGGCATGAGTGTCGATGGCGCGGAGGTCGCGCCGCGCACGCCGCTCGAGGCGCGCAATCTCGGCATCGCCATGGTGTTCCAGGAGAACAGCCTGGTGCCGACCATGACGGTCGCGCAAAACCTGTTTCTCGGGCAGGAGAAATTCTACAACCGGCTGCGCGGCATCTACATCGCCGCCCAGCAATTCCTGCAATCGCTGAATTTCGACGTGACGCCGACCGCCACCGTGAGCGGGCTCGGCGCCGCCAAGAAGCAAATGGTGGAGATCGCGCGTGCGGTTCTGCACAAGGCCAAGGTGATCATCTTCGACGAACCGACCGCGTCGCTGACGCCGGAAGAGAAGAAGTATTTCTTCGACCTGGTCCGTGACCTCAAGAAGCGCGGCGTCTCGATCATCTTCATCTCGCACGCGCTGGAAGAGGCTCTGCTGCTCGCCGACCGCATCACCGTGCTGCGCGACGGCAAGCATGTCATCACCGACGACGCGGCGAAATTCGACCGGGCGGCGATCGTGCAGGCGATGGTCGGGCGCGACCTCTCCAACACGCTGTATGGCGCGCGGAAGACCAGCGTCCGGCCGGCCGGTGCGCGCGTGCTCACGGTGCAGAACCTCAAGATGGCGCCGATGGTGAAGAACAATTCGCTGTCGGTGTTCGCCGGGCAGATCACCGGCGTGTTCGGCCTGGTCGGCGCCGGCCGCACCGAGACCTTCAAGATCGTCTCCGGCGTGTTGAAGCGCGACTTCTTCCATGGCGGCGAAATCCTGCTGCACGACAAGCCGGTGCGCTACCGGGTTCCGGCGCCGGCGGTCAAAGCCGGCATCGCCTATGTGACCGAGGATCGCAAGGTCGAGGGCTTCTTCGAAACCGCCTCGATCGCCCGCAACATCTATCTCGGCCTGCTTTCGAAGTTTCCCGGGGGCCGCATGATGTTGTCGCGGCGCGAGACCAATTCGGTCGGCAAGACCTGGACTCAGCGCCTCAAGGTTCGCGCCATCGGCGACGAGGCCAAGGTGGTCGAGCTGTCAGGCGGTAACCAGCAGAAGGTGGTGATCGCCAAATCGCTGGTGCAGGAGCCCGAGCTGATCATCTTCGACGAACCGACCCGCGGCGTCGACGTCGGCGCCATCGTCGAAATCCACGAGCTGATCAACCAGCTCGCCGACGAGGGCAAGGCGGTGGTGGTGATCTCGTCCTATCTGCCCGAGATCATGGCGCTGTCCGACCGCATCCTGGTCTCCCGCCAGGGCAAGGTGGTGGAGGAATTCTCCGCGCTCGAAGCCACCGAGGAGAAGATCATGTACGCGGCGATTCATTGATGCCCTGAAACGCGATGCGATTTTGGTTGAAGCGTCAGGCGCGGCGTGGGAAACCGCGACTGCTGCGGTCCTGGTCGCGAGCTACTTCGGTCCGACGGTTCCGGTCACCTTCAGTCTCGCCGATCTCACCCAACCCGAGACGTCGTTGCCCGTCCCCGGATTGAGATACATCACCGACGACCAGCCATCCTTGGTTTGCGCATACGCGATCAGTGCGTCATTCGGAATGACGAACACGCCGCGGATCGGACAGTGCAGATTCGGCGCCGAGTAGAATTGCAGCCGACCCGTGCCCGTCACCACATTGGCCAGCGGCGGCGACAGCATCGGGACGCGGCTGGTGCCGGTCTGCGGCTCCTTGCAGTTCGACGGCGTCTGCGCGTGCACGGTCTCCCCCGTAGCCCCCAGGATCAGGGCACAGCAGACCATGCAGGCGACGACGAACCTGTCCGACATCGCTGATCCTCCTGACGTCGCCGGTTGCGGCAACCGGCGAAGGGATTGATTCAGTTCGTGCCCGCGATGATGACGAGATTGTTCAGAACAGGCGTGGAGCAGAACGCGACGACGAGAGCGATGTTGTAAACGTTGTTGCTCCGCCAAAGCAGCCACGTGACCACGAACGTCAAGCCAAGCTTGGGCACCAGCCACCATACACCGAACCACGTCTGCGCCAGATGCATGAACGGGTTCAACTCACCCAATCCGAGACTCAGGATCACATTCGTCGACTCAAGGTCGGCGTAACCCAGCAGCAGCGCGAGGAGCACCAAAAGACCCTTAACCCAATTCATTCCGAGACTCCCGATGCCAGTAATGCCGAAGATGCCGGATTGGCCAGATCACACTGTTGATGATGTCCACGCGCTCGGCCGGCACGAGGCCCGTTGCAGGATATTCGCCCGGCTTCGGTATCCAGGCCGTGCCGAACAGAATGTCGAGAAACGGAAAGCAGGCAGCGAAATTTTTGTCCCTGTGCTCGGGAAGGACCGAATGATGGATCCGGTGCCATTGCGGATTGTTGATCCATGTCACATACCGACCGAGCGGAATGCGGACGTTGAGATGGGCACACGCATCGGGCATGAAGAAGATAAATCCCACCGCGATCACCATGTCCGGCGGGATGCGGAACAGGATCGCCATGATCGGAAGAAAGGCGTCGGACAACACCCTCTCCAGCCAGAAATGCCGGCCGCCGGTAATGAACGTGACGCCGTTCGCGCTGTGATGGAAGGAGTGCATCGCCCATAGAAAGGGGATCGCATGTTGAAGGCGATGATACGTGTACTTGTAGAGATCGAATGCAACCACGATGATCGCGAGTGAGACGTACCACCAGTAACCGTCGGTCGGCAGCTTGATCCAACCGAGACCGGTATAGCTCGCAATTTTGCCCGCGGTGATCGCCGCGATCGGAGCGAGCATGGACGACAACCCGAGGCT
Source organism: Bradyrhizobium sp. BRP56 (assembly GCF_020194035.1). Lineage (NCBI taxonomy): Bacteria > Pseudomonadati > Pseudomonadota > Alphaproteobacteria > Hyphomicrobiales > Nitrobacteraceae > Bradyrhizobium > Bradyrhizobium sp. BRP56. The sequence goes on along the minus strand of NZ_JADYVV010000027.1, from coordinate 17,355 downwards.
CACGATCACCGCGAGCCAATCATCGCGAAACTCGGCGTAGGGAACGTCCGCAATCGGCCATCTTTTTTCCAGGATGCGGCTGGTGTAGACGATGCCCAGAAACACGGCCGCATAAAATACGGCGTTTGCGATGTCACTCTGCATGAGGGATGACTCGCCGGTTCAAAAGGACAGACAATAAGAATAAAAACATTTCTGTGCCTATAAGCTAAAAAAGCTTATTTTTTCTCAACGCTCCGGCGGGGGCAAGCAGGGTTTTTACGGGGCGGCCCTCGCCTTCGGCCCGATTCTGGCCCGCGCGGGCGCATTTTTCCGGACGGGGTCCCCGATCCGGTGCGGCGACAGCCGGCTGAAGCGAACCCCGCGCCCGCCCGCAGGACATTGTGCGCACCGTGAAGGCGCGTGGTGCATCCCTGAGGGGCTATACAGAGCAACCCATCGACACCAGCACAGCAGCGGGCAAGTGCTTCCTGGACATGCTCGGTGTGTTCACCGAGTTCGAGACCAACCTCCGCAAAGAGCGGCAGCTTGGGAGTATCGCGGAGGCCAAGGCACGCGGGGTCTACCAGGGCCACAAAGCGTCCATCGACACCGCCAAAGTGAAGGCGCTCAAGGCTGAAGGCATGGGAGCGTCCGCTATCGCGAAGGCGCTCAAGATTGGCCGCGCGTCGGTTGACCGGGCTCTTGAGGACTGAGGAGGGAAGCCAATGACACCCACAGCGCCCTCCAACCGCGACCACGGGCTGTGTGAGTGCAGTGGAACGCAATCGATCCAGAAGTGTCTGGGGATGTTCTACTGAAGACGAGCACGCATCAGCTGCCCGAACCAATGGGAGCTTGCGTGAATGGCGCGCCGTGGCCGATGAAGATGGCCACTACGTGTTCGCCGTGGCGCTATGATGCAACGGTTCAATTTTGCCGACCGCCTTGCGACAGGACGGGAAGGAGGTGCCCATGCCGAAAACGATCGCGGTATTGGGCTCTGCCCTCTTCTTTGCGGTTGCGCCCAGCTCGGTGGCGGGGCTCGTTCCCTGGTGGATTACGCGTTGGGAGTTTCGGCCGCCCTTCTTCGATCTCGACGCGACGCGCGCCGTCGGGATCCTGTTGATCGTCGCCGGTCTACCCGGGCTTGTCGACTCGTTTGCACGCTTTGCGCTGCAAGGATTGGGCACGCCGGCGCCGATCGCACCGACGCAGAACCTCGTGGTGACGGGTCTCTATCGCTATGTGCGCAATCCTATTTACGTTGCCCTTGTCGCCGTCATTCTGGGCCAAGCGGTCTTGTTCGGCGACCAGCGCCTTCTTGGGTACGGTGTGTTGGTGTGGCTCGCCTTCCACGCGTTTGTCGTGGGGTACGAGGAGCCGGCGCTCGTTCGTATGTTCGGAACGGAGTACGAGGATTTCCGGGCCAATGTCCCGCGCTGGATTCCGCGGCTCACGCCCTGGCGAGCCGCACGACGCCGGAATCATTCGTGACGCGGGCGCCACCGCGGGAAGGGCGTGGTAGCGTGCTCTGTCGTAAAATGGCGCGCCCGGAACGATTCGAACGTCCGACCCTCAGATTCGTAGTCTGATGCTCTATCCAGCTGAGCTACGGGCGCATTTTCGCGGGTGGGCTTGAGCCCTCATGGCTCCGGGAGCCCCGGAACGTCGCGAAAGAGCGCTCTAGCTACAGGCTCCGGGTCCGGTTGGCAAGGTCTGGAAACGCCAATTTCGGCGCGGCTTTAGCCGCCCCGGAATACCGGAACGGCCTCAGGCCCTCGCCCGCTCGCTGCGGACCGACAGCAGTTCCACCGGGCGATCCGGGATCGAAATCCGGAAGGTGGCGCCGATCGTGCCCTCGACCAGATGGATGTGGCCGCCATGGGCCCGGATCAGCTCGGCGGCAATCGCAAGACCAAGCCCGCTGCCGCCGGGGCGGCCGGAGGTCTGGAATGCCTCGAACAGATGCTCGCGCGCCTTGGTCGGAACGCCCGGACCGGTGTCGGAGACCTCGATGATCGCAACCGTCCCCTCGCGGCGGCCGGTGATGCGGATCTGCTGCGCGCCGCCGTCGCCTGCGGGCCGGGTTTCCAGCGCCTGCGCCGCGTTGCGCACCAGATTGAGCAGCACGCGGAACAGCTGGTCCGGGTCGGCGTCGATGGTCAGGCCGCGCTCGATCGCGCTGATCCAGGTGATCGAGACATCGGTGGCAAGCCCGGCCGACTCCCGCACCTCGGCGACCGCGGGCTCCACCATGATGACGCGGCGATCAGGCGCCGCCTCCTGCGCGCGGCCATAAGAAAGCGTCGACTGGCAGAAGGCGATGGCGCGCTCCAGCGAGCGCAACAATTTCGGCGCAAAGCGTTGCACCCGCGGGTCGGGCACGCTGGCGAGCTGGTCCGACAGCAATTGCGAGGACGCCAGCAGATTGCGCAGGTCGTGATTGATCTTGGAGACGGCGAGCCCGAGCGCCGCAAGCCGGCTCTTCTGATGCAGCATCGAGACGAGGTCGCGCTGCATGTCCGACAGCTCGCGCTCGGCAACGCCGATCTCGTCGCCGCGCTGGCTCGGCACGATGATTCGCGCCGAACTCTCCGGATTCTCATGGAAGCCGACCAGGCTCGCGGTCAGCCGCCGCATCGGGCGCACGAACAAATAATGCAGCGCCAGATAGACCAGACCGGCGGTCAGGCCGGCAATCAACAGCGCGACGACCAGGACGTTGCGCGAGAAGCGGTACATCGCCTGCCGCAGCGGCTTCTCGTCGATCACGACCTCGATGAATTGCGCCTGGCCCGGCGCGGGTCCGACCACGCGGATGGTCTGGTCGCCGTGCTCCAGCATGATCTCGAAGGCATCGACGATCGCCGACCACACCGTCATGGTCCGCATGTCGACGTCATGGTCGATCGCCGCCGGCAGGTCGGCGCTGGCGAGCAGCCTGCGCTGCTGTCCCAATTTGATGGCGACCGCACGGGCGCCGATGCTGGTCAGGATCTGCCGCGCCAGCGAATCCGGCACCAGGCCGGACGGGGCGGCATCGAGCACCAGCGCCGCGGTATTGGCGGCGGCCAGGCGGTCATTGAGCCGGTTCATCCGGAAGTTGGCGATGGCCGGGACGTAGATCAGGAGCCCGGCGATCATCACCAGGGGAATCGTCAGCAGCAAAAGCTTGCCCGACAGCCCGAGCCGAGGGGACGGCTTGGGCCGCTGCTTCTGCGCGGTCGCCTGATCGTCAGTTAGAGCCACAAGATAAGGCCTTGTTTGGCTTAGGGGTCAGAAGATGCGGCCCGGCCCCCAAGCCGGTCAAATTACGGATCGCTAATGTGGACGGTTCCCCGAACGCCCCAAAGCGTCTCCATACCGTCAAATACCCCGCGAAATCAGATATATTCGCCCCAATTACGACGTTTCGAAGAAGCCTTTTTGCGACGTCCTGTGACATTGACGAAAACAGGGCGCTCCCTTATAAGCCGCGCCAACTGTCCGCGATGGCCCGGTTCTTGACCCGGGGGCGGCTCTTTGGGGCCGTCAACGGCTCGTTTGGGCCCGCCAGCATCACCGGACTCCATCTCAATACAACGGCAAATTGCCCGGTCAGCGGAGAATTACCCGTGAAGCGGACTTATCAACCCAGCAAACTGGTGCGCAAGCGCCGTCACGGCTTCCGCGCCCGTCTCGCCACGGCCGGCGGCCGTAAGGTCCTCGCTGCGCGCCGCGCGCGTGGCCGCAAGCGCCTGAGCGCCTGAGCCCGGACGTCTCCTCTCCGGAGATACCCATTATGGATCGGCTGAGGCAGCGGGCGGATTTCCTCGCCGTTGCCAATGGCGCACGGGCGAATACCACAGCTTTTGTGCTGCAGGGCCGCCGCCGCGACGACCAGGGCCCGATCCGCGTCGGCTATACCGTCACCAAGAAGAACGGCACCGCGACCGAGCGCAACCGCATCCGCCGCCGGCTTCGCGAAGTGATGAGACAGGTCGACGCCGTATTCATGCGGCCGCACCATGATTATGTGCTAGTGGGCCGTCGTGACGCGCTGACCCGCGACTTTGCGACCATGCTTGACGACCTGCGGTCGGCGCTGCGCCGCCTCGACCGGCCTGCGCCCAACACGGGTAATAACAAGACGGGTACCAACAAGGCGGGTAACAAGAGCGCGCCCAATCCGAATGGAATGACGAGACCCTAAGAGATGTCCGACAACCGCAACACGATCCTTGCCGTCATTCTGTCCGGCCTCGTCCTGATCGCCTGGCAATACTTCTACAATGTGCCGCAGATGGAGAAGCAGCGCGAAGCGCAGCGCCAGGCGGAGTTGCAGAAGCCGGCGCCGCAGGCGACCCCGGGTGCTGCTCCCGGCACCGCTCCGGGCACCTCGACGACCCCCTCTCCGGCCCCCGGCGCGCCTGCTGCTGACGCTCCGGTCGCGAGCCGCGAGACGGTGCTTGCCTCCGGCCCGCGCATCAAGATCGAGACCCCGCGCGTCACCGGCAGCATCGCGCTGAAGGGCGCCCGGATCGACGACCTGGCGCTGGTTCAGTTCCGCGAGACGGTCGATCCCAAATCGCCGGCCGTCGTACTGCTTTCGCCGTCGGGCACGGCCGAGCCTTATTATGCCGAGTTCCTGTGGCTGACCGCCAACGGCTCATCGGTGAAGACGCCGAACGCCGAAACCGTCTGGCAGCAGGAGGGATCGAACAGCCTGTCGCCGGGCACCCCGGTGATTCTGAAATACGAGAACGGCCAGGGCCTGACCTTCCGCCGCACCATCTCGATCGACGATCGCTACCTGTTCTCCATCAAGGACGAGGTCATCAATCAAGGCAGCGCGCCGGTGACGCTGTATCCGTTCGGTCTGATCTCGCGCGGCGGCAAGCCGCCGGTCTCCGGCTACGCGATTCTGCATGAAGGCCCGATCGGCTATCTCGGCGAACACGGCCTGCAGGAATTCAGCTACAAGAACATCGACGAGGCCAAGACCTCGACCGGCGGAAATTCGCGCGGCATCGTGTTCACGAAGGTCACCGACGGCTGGCTCGGCATCACCGACAAATACTGGGCCACGGCACTGCTGCCGGAGACCACCGCAACGCTCGAAAGCGCCCGCTTCACGACCGGCGACAAGCGCTACCAGACCGACTACATGCTCGGCGCGCAGACCATTCCGATCGGCGGCACCGGCGTTGCCAACGGACGGCTGTTCGCCGGCGCGAAGGAGGCCGCCACGGTCGGCCTCAACTTCCCGCTGGTCGGCTTCGGCGGCTACAACAAGCAGCTTGGCCTCAACCATTTCGATCTCCTGATCGACTGGGGCCATTTCTACTTCATCACCAAGCCGATGTTCCTGGCGCTCGACTGGTTCTATCGCCTGGTCGGCAATTTCGGCATCGCGATCCTCTTGGTGACCGTGATCGTGAAGCTGTTGTTCTTCCCGCTCGCCAACAAGTCCTACGCCTCGATGGCGAAGATGAAGTCGGTGCAGCCGCAGCTGCAGGCGCTGAAGGAACGTTATCCTGATGACCGCGTGAAGCAGCAGCAGGAGATGATGGAGATCTACAAGAAGGAGAAGATCAACCCGATCGCGGGCTGTCTTCCCGTCGCCTTGCAGATCCCGGTGTTCTTCTCGCTCTACAAGGTGCTGTTCATCACCATCGAAATGCGGCACGCGCCGTTCTTCGGCTGGATCAAGGACCTCTCGGCGCCTGATCCGACCAATCTGTTCACGCTGTTCGGCCTGATTCCGTTCGATCCGATCGCGCTGCTCGGACCGCATTTCGGCGCCTATCTGGTGATGGGTATCTGGCCGATCATCATGGGCATCACGATGTGGGTCCAGATGAAGCTCAATCCGGCGCCGCCGGATCCGACCCAGAAGATGATCTTCGACTGGATGCCGCTGATCTTCACCTTCATGCTGGCCGGCTTCCCGGCGGGTCTCGTGATCTACTGGGCCTGGAACAACCTGCTGTCGGTGCTGCAGCAGAGCTTCATCATGCGCAAGAATGGCGTGAAGGTGGAGCTGTTCGACAATCTGAAGGCGACGTTCGCCAAGAAGACGACCTAGGTAGCACCGTCATTGCGAGCGAAGCGAAGCAATCCACGCCTCAACACGAGGAGAAATGGATTGCTTCGTCGCTTCGCTCCTCGCAATGACGGAACGAGAGTGGGGCGCCGCGCATGAGCACCGAACCCGATGCGGCGCTGATCGAGCAAGGCCGAAAGCTGTTCGCCGGCGACTGGCGCTTCATCTGGGCCTCGCCCTCGATCGAGACGCTGCCGCCGATGGCCGGCCTCGAGGTCGCCTTTGCCGGCCGCTCCAATGTCGGCAAGTCGAGCCTGATCAACGCGCTGACCGGCCGCAGCAACCTGGCGCGCACCTCGCACACGCCCGGGCGCACCCAGGAGCTGATCTTCTTTGAGGGGCCGGAGAAGGCGGGCTTCCGCCTGGTCGACATGCCCGGCTACGGCTACGCCTCGGCGCCCAAGACCAAGGTGGCGTCGTGGACGGCGCTGATCCACAAATTCCTGCTCGGGCGCGCGACACTGGCGCGGGTCTACGTGCTGATCGACGCGCGCCACGGCATCAAGGACGTCGATCTCGACGTGCTGAAGACGCTGGACAAGTCCGCGGTGAGCTATCAGGTCGTGCTGACCAAGGCCGATCAGGTGAAGGCCGGCGAACTCAAGACCGTCATCGCCGACACGTCAGCAACGCTCGCAAAACATCCAGCCGCCTTCCCCGAAATGCTGGTGACCTCGTCGCGCACCGGCGACGGCATGCCGGAGCTGCGTGCCGCCATGGTGCGCCTGATCGAGGAACGGCGCTGATGAGCGGCGCATCCCGCCTCCTGATCGGCCTTGCCGCCATCATGGGCGCCTGCGGCGTGATGCTGGCGGCGGCCGCAGCCCATCTGCCTGATGCCACGCGGCTGGCGGCGGCATCCTCGATGCTGCTGTTCCATGCGCCCGCCGTCGTCGCGGCCATCGCGGTCGCGGATCGCGCGATCATCCATGCGAAGCTCGCAGTCGTGGCGGCGGCCGGGTTCGTCATCGCGGCGTCATTGTTCGCGGGCGACCTCGTGCTGCGCCAATATGCCGGCCATGGATTGTTTCCGATGGCTGCGCCGACCGGCGGAACGCTGTTGATCCTGAGCTGGCTGGCACTGGCGGTCGCGGCGGTGTGGCCGAAGCGGTGATGACCGCCATACTTCCTTCTCCCCTTGTGGGAGAAGGTGGCGCGGATGCAATCCGCGCCGGATGAGGGGTCTCTATCCGCGGAGACAGACCCCTCACCCGGCTTCGATGCAGTCGCATCGAAGCCACCCTCTCCCACAAGGGGAGAGGGTCAAGACCGCTTTGCGCCCTGCCCGCCAATCAGATAGAACCGCGCCACCCCTCCGCTGACGACGAGACCAGCCTCATGACCGACCAGCACATCAGCCCGCTCGATCAGGCCCGCATCCTGTCCGAGGCGCTGCCGCACATGCAGGAATATGACGAGGAAACCATCGTCATCAAATATGGCGGCCATGCCATGGGCGCCGAGGACACCGCGAAGGCGTTCGCGCGCGACATCGTGCTGCTCGAGCAGACCGCGATCAATCCGGTGGTCGTGCATGGCGGCGGGCCGCAGATCGCGACCATGCTGAAGCGCCTCGGCATCCAGTCGGAATTCGCCGCGGGCCTGCGCATCACCGACGCCGCGACCATCGAAATCGTCGAGATGGTGCTGGCGGGCTCGGTCAACAAGCAGATCGTCGGCTACATCAACGAGGCGGGCGGCAAGGCCGTGGGCCTCTCCGGCAAGGACGGCAACATGGTGAAGGCGTCGAAGACGACGCGCACCATGGTCGATCCGGATTCCAACATCGAGAAGGCCATCGATCTCGGCTTCGTCGGCGACCCCGAAAAGGTCGACCTCACGCTGCTCAATCAGCTGATCGGCTATGAGCTGATCCCGGTGCTGGCGCCGCTCGCGACCTCGCAGGACGGCCAGACCCTGAACATCAACGCCGACACCTTCGCCGGCGCGATCGCGGGCGCGCTGAAGGCCAAGCGCCTGCTGCTGCTGACGGACGTGCCGGGCGTGCTCGACAAGTCCAAGAAGCTGATTCCGGACCTGTCGATCAAGGAAGCCCGCAAGCTGATCGCCGACGGCACGATTTCCGGCGGCATGATCCCGAAGGTCGAGACCTGCATCTACGCGCTCGAACAGGGCGTGCAGGGCGTCGTGATCATCGACGGCAAGACGCAGCACGCAGTGCTGCTCGAGCTCTTCACCAACCAGGGCACCGGCACGCTGATCCACAAGTAATGGCAGACGCGGGACACACGGCGAGGATTCCTCGCCGGTCGCTGCCGGCGCGGCTCGCGATGTCGCTGCCCGCCGCGCTGGTGTCGTTCCTGTTCTCGTCGGCGCCGGCACATGCCGACCTCAAGCTCTGCAACCGCATGAGCTATGTGATCGAGGCCGCGATCGGCATCGACGATAAGGCCGCGACCGCGACACGCGGCTGGTTCCGCATCGATCCCGCGACCTGCCGGGTCGTGGTACAGGGCGCGCTCACCGCCGACCGCGTGCTGCTGAATGCCCGCGCGCTCGGCGTCTACGGTGCGTCGCCGATCCCGCAGAACGGCACCGATACGCTCTGCGTCGCGCAGGATAATTTCGTGATCGCCGCCGCGCGACAATGCCGTTCCGGCCAGATGCCCGCGCAATTCACCCAGATCACGCCGACCAAGACCGACGACGGCCATCTGGTCGCCTATCTCGCCGAAGACAGCGAATATGACGACGAGCAGGCGCGCCTCGCCGGCATCCAGCGCCTGCTGGTGATCGCGGGCTACGATGCCGCGCCGATCGACGGCGTCGACGGGCCGAAGACCCAGAGTGCGCTGGCGGCCTTCCTGAAGAGCCGCGGGCTCGCCGGCGACATCGTGCAGTCGCCGAATTTCTTCGCCACCATGATCGATGCCGTGCAGAAGCCGTCGCCATCGGGGCTGACCTGGTGCAACGACACGCCGCACAAGGTGATGGCCGCGGTTGCAACCGACGACGGCAAGGTGGTGACCAGCCGCGGCTGGTATCGCATCGACCCCGGCAAGTGCCTGCATCCCGACGTATCAGGCACGCCGAAGCAGATCTATTCGTTTGCCGAAGCGGTCGACAACGACAACCGGGCCATCCGCATCAAGGACAAGCCGCTGAACTGGGGCGGTGGGGTCCAGCTCTGCACCCGCGAAAGCAAGTTCGAGATCAACGAACAGGGCGACTGCAGCACCCGCGGCCTCGCCGCGCTCGGCTTCACCACCGTCGACATGACCAGCGGCGGCAAGACGCTGCGCTTTGCGATGCCGTGATGAAGATAATGAGGCCGCAAACATCGATGTCGTCCTGGCGAAGGCCAGGACCCATTACCACAAGACTGCGTTTGGCGAAGAACGACGAGCACCGTGCCACATTGATAGATTCCGCGGTATGGGTCCTGGCTTTCGCCAGGACGACGGCGGAGGGCGGAACGACGTTCACGCTGACAAGTGGAGAGCCACAATGAATACTCCCCGCAGCTTCGGCCATGTCGAGACCTGGGTGTTCGACCTCGACAACACGCTGTACCCGCATCACGTCAACCTGTGGCAGCAGGTCGATGCGCGGATCGGCGAGTTCGTCAGCAACTGGCTGAAGATCTCTCCCGAGGAAGCACGGCGGCTGCAGAAGGACTACTACCTGCGCTACGGCACCACGATGCGCGGCATGATGACCGAGCACGGCGCGCAGGCCGACGACTATCTCGCCTATGTGCACAAGATCGACCACTCGCCGCTGCAGCCGAATCCGGCGATGGGAGCCGCGATCGCAAAACTGCCGGGGCGCAAGCTGATCCTGACCAACGGCTCGGTCGACCATGTCGATGCGGTGCTGGGCCGGCTCGGCATCGGCAACCATTTCGACGGCGTGTTCGACATCATCGCCGCCGATCTCGAGCCGAAACCGGCGCCGCAGACCTACCAGAAGTTCCTCAGGCTTCACGACGTCGATCCGGCGAAGGCTGCGATGTTCGAGGACCTCGCGCGCAACCTGGTGGTGCCGCATGAGCTCGGCATGACCACCGTGCTGGTCGTGCCCGACGGCAGCCAGGAGGTGGTGCGCGAGACCTGGGAGCTCGAAGGCCGCGACGCCGCCCATGTCGACCACGTCACGGACGATCTCACCGGCTTCTTGCAGCGGCTGAAGCCGTAGCCTTTCAACAGGTGTCGTCCCGGCGAAAGCCGGGACCCATAACCACCAATCTGCGCCTGGCTACGCGCTGTGGCCCCAGCGTGCCGCAACGCTGGCATTCGTGGTTATGGGTCCGGGCTCGCGCTTCGCTTGGCCGGGACGACGGAAAAGAGACCACTCGGCGACGGAGGAGTTTGCCTTGACTCCGCGGCCCCAAATTCCGAAAAAGCCCCGCAAAATCCCGTCATAATCCCCGATACGCCAAGGATTGTCCCGATGTCGCTGTCCGCCCTCGAAACCACCGTCAACACCGCGTTCGACGCCCGCGAAGGCATTTCGACCTCGACCAAGGGCGAGGTCCGCGAGGCGGTCGACCACGCGCTGGAGCTGCTCGACAAGGGCGAGGCCCGCGTCGCCGAGCGCGAGACGAGCGGTAAGTGGAAGGTCAATCAGTGGCTGAAGAAGGCCGTGCTGCTGTCGTTCCGCCTCAACGACATGGGTCAGATCGCGGGTGGCCCGGGCAAGGCATCGTGGTGGGACAAGGTGCCGTCGAAGTTCGAGGGCTGGGGCGAGAACCGTTTCCGCGACGCCGGCTTCCGCGCCGTGCCGGGCGCGATCGTGCGCCGCTCGGCCTTCATCGCCCGCAACGTCGTGCTGATGCCCTCCTTCGTCAATCTAGGCGCCTATGTCGATGAAGCCACCATGATCGACACCTGGTCGACGGTCGGCTCCTGCGCCCAGATCGGCAAGCGCGTGCACATCTCCGGCGGCGTCGGCATCGGCGGCGTGCTCGAGCCGCTGCAGGCCGAGCCGGTGATCGTCGAGGACGACTGCTTCATCGGCGCGCGCTCGGAGGTCGCCGAGGGCGTGATCGTGCGCAAGGGCGCAGTGCTGTCGATGGGCGTATTCCTCGGCGCCTCGACCAAGATCGTCGACCGCGAGACCGGCGAAATCTTCGTCGGCGAGGTCCCGGAATATGCCGTCGTGGTGCCCGGCACCCTGCCGGCCAAGCCGCTGAAGAACGGCCAGCCGGGACCTGCCACCGCCTGCGCCGTGATCGTCAAGCGCGTCGACGAGCGCACCCGCGCCAAGACCAGCATCAACGAGCTGCTGCGGGATTGATCTGCGCCGCGGAAATCGCGCCATCACCGTCACCCTGAGGTGGCCGCTTCTTCAGCGGCCCTCGAAGGGTCGACGGCCCCACTGTGCCCGTTCACCCTTCGAGACGCGCTACGCGCTCCTCCAGCGACAAAGGCGAAGCCTTTGCGCGGGGGTGACGGATCACATTTCGAACCAAGCACCTCTCGAAAACGACATATCTCCGGGCCGCGAAGAATTGCCGCAGCCCGGAGCTTATTTTCATGGACTGGGCCAACTACCTGTTCGGCTTCAAGGGCCGCGTCAACCGGGCCAAATTCTGGCTCGCAGGGCTGATCATCGTCTGCTGGATGATGTTCCTGGCTTTACTGGCGGTCTCGGCCGGCCTCGGCGGCAAGAACGGGTTCAGCTTCAATGTCGACGACATCTTCCGGGCCTTCGACCCCGACAGCTACAAATCGCTGAGCTGGGCCGGATTGCCGGCATTGCTGGTCAAGGCCTGCGGAACGTTCTTGTTCGTTTGGGTCTATGTCGCTGTCTCGATCAAGCGACTGCACGACCGCGACAAGAGCGGCTGGTGGATGGTGCCGTTTTTCGCGATCCCGGGTCTCACGAGCCAGTTCTCGGACCGGCTCCCCGATGAATCCTATTGGGTGATGGCCGCGGGCCTGATCGTCTTCGTGCTCTATGTCTGGGGCTTCATCGAGCTCGCCTTTCTGCGCGGCACCAGCTACCCCAATCGCTACGGCCCCAATCCGCTCGGGAAAACCCATGTGCGGCAAGGCCGCGACGGCGGGTCGCGCTCCGCGCGCGGCTGGGATCAGCAGAGCGAGCTCGATATCGTGCCGCACAAAGCTGGTCCCCCTGCCGTGTGACGTGTTAAGCGAGGCGCATGAGTGATGCCGTCTCGATTACCCGCGATCTCGTTCGCTGCCCCTCCGTCACCCCGGCCGACGCCGGCGCGCTTGGCGTTCTCGAAAACCTGCTGAAAACCGCCGGCTTCGAGGTCCACCGCGTGACCTTCTCCGAGCCCGGCACCGCCGATGTCGACAACCTCTATGCGCGCATCGGCTCTTCGGCGCCGCATATCACCTTCGCCGGCCACACCGACGTGGTGCCGCCCGGCGATGAAGCCGCGTGGACGCTCGGCGCGTTCTCCGGCGAGGTCAAGGACGGTTATCTCTATGGCCGCGGCGCCGTCGACATGAAGGGCGGCATCGCCTGCAGCGTCGCCGCGGTGCTGCAATATCTCAGCGATCATGGCGGCAAGCCACAAGAGAATGGCAACGGCTCGATCTCCTTCCTGATCACCGGCGATGAGGAAGACGTCTCGATCAACGGCACCGTCAAGCTGCTGAAATGGTGCGCCGAGCGCGGCGAGACATTCGATCATTGCGTGCTCGGCGAGCCCTCGAATGTCGAAGTGCTGGGCGACATGATCAAGATCGGCCGGCGCGGCTCGCAGTCCGGCACGCTTGTGGTCGATGGCGTGCAGGGCCACGTCGCCTATCCGCATCGCGCCTCGAACCCGGTGCCGGATATCTCGCGGCTGATCGTGGCGCTGAGCGACGAGCCGCTCGATCACGGCAGCGCGCAGTTCCAGGCCAGCAACCTCGAATTCACCACGGTCGATGTCGGCAACACCGCCAGCAACGTGATCCCGGGCCAGGCACGGGCGAAATTCAACATCCGCTACAACGACAACCACACCCAGGAGAGCCTGCGGCAGCTGGTCGACGCGCGGCTGGTGAAAGCCTGCGGCAACCGGATCCGCGCCCATATCGATTGGCAACCGTCGAACTCGAACGTGTTCGTCACCCAGCCCGGCCCGTTCACCGACCTCGCGGTCGCCGCGATCGAGGAGATCACCGGCCGCAGGCCGGAGCTATCGACCTCCGGCGGCACCTCGGATGCGCGCTTCATCTCCAGCTATTGCCCGGTGATCGAGTTCGGCCTGGTCGGCCAGACCATGCACCAGGTCGACGAGCGCACGCCGGTGGCCGATCTGGAGAAGCTGACGAAGATCTATCGGGGCGTGCTGGAGCGGTATTTCGGGTAGGCCAGCCGCCCGGCTGGACAAAAATATCGAAAACAACCCCATGCACAGTAGAGATTGGGGCCACTGGTCATCCACCTGCACCAGATACAGTACTAGGCTCACGATCGTAGGAATGGAGCACAGCGATACCCATCGCATTCCTGGCGAGAGGATGGGTATCGCTTCGCTCCACCCATCCTACAAGATCATTCACACCGCCTAGTAATCCACCCGCATCAGGTAGAGCCCGTCCGGCGGCGCCACGGGGCCGCAGGCGGCGCGGCTGCGGGCGGCGAGCGCACCCGCGAGATCGTCGGCGCTCCAGCGGCCCTCGCCGACCCAGACCAGCGAGCCCACCATCGAGCGCACCTGGCTGTGCAGGAACGAGCGCGCCGACGTCACGATGTTGACGGTGGCGCCGTCACGGGTGACGTCGAGCTGATCGAGCGTCTTCTCCGGCGACTTGGCCTGGCACTCGGTGTCGCGGAAGGTGGTGAAATCATGCTTGCCGAGCAGGCGCTGCGCGGCGGCGTGCATCGCGTCAGCATCGAGCGCGCGCGGCACGCGCCAGACGCGGCCGATGTCGAGCGCGAGGTTCGCGCGCGTGTTGGTGATGCGATAGAGATAGTGCCGCCTGGTCGCGGAGAACCGCGCCTCGAAATCGCCGGGCACGATGTCAGCCGCGAGCACGCCGATCGGATTGGGCCGCAGATGCGCATTCAGCCCGTCGCGAAAGCGGCCGGGCGGAAAATGCTTGGCGATGTCGCAATGCGCGACCTGGCCGCGCGCATGCACGCCGGCATCGGTACGCCCGGCGCCATGGACGCGCACGTCCTCGCCACAGATCGCCTTGACCGCCGCCTCCAGCGCGCCCTGCACGGTCGGCGCGGTGTCCTGGATCTGCCAGCCGGAGAACGGCGTGCCGTCATATTCGATGGTGAGCTTGTAGCGGGGCATCATTCAATCTGGTTTGGCCGTCATTGCCGGGCTTGACCCGGCAATCCATCGTCTTCGGGACAAGCTTCTTTTCGAGATGGATGCGCGGGTCAAGCCCGCGCATGACAATCTCAGGACACCTTTGCGCCAGGCTTCAACGGCGTGCCGCGCAGAAAATCCGCTGCCTTCATCGGCGCCTTGCCGGCGCGCTGCAGTTCGAGGATCCGGATCGCGCCGTCGCCGCAGGCGATCGCGAAATTGTCGTCGAGCACATCGCCCGGTGCGCCCGAACCCTTGGCCAGCTCGCAGCGCAGGATCTTCAGTCGCACCGGCTCGCCTTCGCCGGTGAGCTCGCACCAGGCGCCGGGAAACGGCGAGAGCCCGTGAATGTGCCGCAGCACCGCATGCGCCGGCTGCTTCCAGTCGATCCGCGCCTCGGCCTTCTCGATCTTGGCCGCATAGGTGACGCCGTCCGCGCTCTGCTTCGTCAGCTGCAAGCCGCCGCGCCCGAGCGCCGCCATCGCGCGCACCATCAGGTCGGCACCGAGCGGCGCCAGCGCGTCGTGCAGATCGGATGCCGTCATGCTGTCCGTGATCGGCAGCCGCTCGGCCATCGCGACGTCGCCGGTGTCGAGGCCGACATCCATCTTCATCACCATCACGCCGCTCGCGGCATCGCCAGCCATGATGGCGCGGTTGATCGGCGCGGCGCCGCGCCAGCGCGGCAGCAGCGAGGCATGCAGGTTGAAGCAGCCGAGCTTCGGCGCGTCGAGAATGGCCTGCGGCAGGATCATGCCATAGGCGACGACGACGGCGGCATCCGCGTCATGGGCGCGAAACTCCTCGAGCGCTTCCGGGGTCTTGAGGGTCTTCGGCGTCAGCACGGGAATGCCGAGGCAGCGCGCCTCCTGCTCGACCGGCGTCGGCTGCAATTGCAGGCCGCGCCGCCCGCCCGGCTTCGGCGCGCGGGTGTAGACCGCCACAACCTCATGGCCATGGGCTACGAGCTCCAGCAGCGTCGGCACCGCGAAATCGGGCGTGCCCATGAAGATCAGGCGGAGAGGCATGCGGTCAGATTCTTCCGGGAGGATCCAATCTTCGTCATGGCCGGGCTTGTCCCGGCCATCCACGTCTTTGGTCTCCCAGAAGGAAGACGTGGATGCCCGGGTCAAGCCCGGGCATGACGGCGGAGTGCGCGCGCCTACTCCGCCGCGCGCTTGGCGGCCTTCTCGAATTTCTTGAAGACGCGGTCGCGCTTCAGTTTCGACAGATAATCCACGAACAGCACGCCGTTGAGATGATCGATTTCGTGCTGGATGCAGGTGGCGTAGAGCCCTTCCGCATCCTCCTCATGCACCGTGCCGTCGAGATCGGTGAATCGCACGCGTACCCGCGCCGGCCGCTCGACCTCCTCGTAATATTCGGGGATCGACAGGCAGCCCTCTTCGTACACCGACAGCTCTTCCGAACGCGCAATGATCTCCGGATTGATGAAGACGCGCGGCTTCGCCGTGGTTTCGCCGTTCTCGTCGCGCTTGGCGAGGTCCATGGTGATCAGCCGCAGCGGCTGCGCGACCTGGATCGCCGCCAGCCCAATGCCGGGCGCGTCATACATGGTCTCGAGCATGTCGTCGGCCAGCTTGCGGATCTCCGGCGTCACCTTCTCGATCGGTTTCGACACCAGCCGCAACTGCTTGTCCGGCAGGATGATAATTTCTCTTAATGCCATGGCGGCGATTTAAGCTGCTGACTTCATGGGGTCAATGCGCTCAGGAACCCGTTAGGACAACCTTAACCACGTTTCTTCACCCCGCATTAACCCGGAAAATCAGGAATGCATTTGCCATAAACGTTCCCTCTTCGTTCGCACCTGACCGCGAATCGGCTACAACTGCCGGCATGAACGAGATTCTCCTCACGATTGGCGACCTTCCCATCCGTGTCTCCGACGCATTGATCGGCCTTGGGGCGCTGGCGCTGATCCTGCTGTTCGCCATTGCGGTGGTGATCGCACGCGCCAGCCGGCGCGGCGCGGAACTCGCAATGGCCCAGGCCATCCGCGCCGAAGAGCTGGAGGAGCGCCTCGCCGACATGCTGCGGGCCCAGAGCGAATCCTCCGGGCGGGTCGATGCCAAGGTTGATACTATGGCGCAGGCGCTGGCCGGCCGCCAGGCCGAGATGGCCCGGGCCGTCAACGAGCGGCTCGATTCGGTGACCCACCGGGTCGGCCAGTCGATGGAGCAGTCGACCCGCAACACGATGGATTCGCTGCGCGTGCTGCACGAGCGGCTCGGCATCATCGACCACGCCCACAAGAACCTCAACGAGCTCACCACCCAGGTGACGACGCTGCGCGACGTGCTCGCCAACAAGCAATCGCGCGGCGCGTTCGGCCAGGCGCGGATGGAGGCGATCGTCCAGGACGGCATGCCGAAGGGCTCGTTCGAGTTCCAGTATACGCTGACGTCGGGCAAGCGGCCGGACTGCGTGGTGTTCCTGCCCGACCAGCGCCCGCTCTGCATCGATGCGAAATTCCCGCTCGAGGCCATGACCGCGTTGCACGATGCGCGCAGCGACGAGGAGCGCAAATTCGCCAGCCAGCGGCTGCGCGCCGACGTGCTGAAGCATGTCAGCGACATCGCGGAGAAGTACCTGATCCCGGGCGAGACCCAGGACACCGCGCTGATGTTCGTGCCGTCGGAATCGGTCTATGCCGAGATCCATGACGGCTTCGACGACGTGATCCAGAAGGCCTATCGCGCCCGCGTCGTGCTGGTGTCGCCGTCGCTCTTGATGCTGGCGATCCAGGTGATGCAGCAGATCCTGAAGGACGCCCGCATTCGCGACGCCGCCGACCAGATCCGCAACGAGGTGATGCATCTCGGCGACGACCTCGGCCGCCTGCGCGATCGCGTGCTCAAGCTGCAGACCCATTTCGGCCAGGTGAACGAGGACGTCAGGCAGATCCTGATCTCCGCCGACAAGATCGAGAAACGCGCCGGCCGCATCGAGGAACTCGACTTCAGCAAGTCCGAGACCCCGATCGAGGTCCCCCGCTTCGTCAAGCCCGCCCCCGACC